>JAJFMC010000100.1 GCA_021772365.1 Chlamydiota bacterium | reverse complement strand
TAATTCAATGATATACAAAGACAACTTATCGCCTATTGGTGGATAGTAAGCTAGAAAGCCATTTCTTTGGGCCTCCAATGATCAGTAAAAAAACAATGTTATGAGACTATGTTTTAATGCACTAGGTAAAATAATTCTTTTAAAATATTCACGTTTCTATTAACATGAAAGTAAGGGGCACTGGGTTAGTAAATTTGGAGGTGTTTTATGCCATCCTATTGCATAAACCTCAAATACTTAGCCTTAATCGTCTTTCTGAGTTTTTCTTGGATCGCACATGACACTCATGCCGCAATTTCTTCAACAGGAACTCCTGTATTTGAAGGAGCAACCGGTGGTTTCCCTTTTTCAGGTTATAAAAGTACTGATTATGACAACCCGGGGCCAGGGATGCCCAGGCCGTTTAGTGTTACTGATCAAATTGTACAGATCAAATGGGGGGTCCCATTCAATGATGATTTCCCCTTCCAAAGTGCTTATATTCTTTACAATGAAACAACCAATCCTGTTATCCTTAATCAACTGTTTACCATTGCGACGTTAGAGCATGTGAATAAACCCATCGTTGGTAGGTTCATAACTGAGTTCGATATACAGATAACCGCTAATTTAAACGTAAATGGAACTGACGTTGGGCCCATCAATTTTTCAGACCTCCTTGTCAAACACGAAGAAACACTTAATCCTAATCCAGATATTGCTACATGGGAATCAAACCCACAGCTTCATCATTTTAGCGTAAGTGGTGTGGACTACACACTAACAATTACTGGAATCAACCCAAATTACGACCCAGATTGTCCTGGTCGTTGTTTTATAACAGCAGAAAACACAAGCAACTTTGCTCCAATACAGGCCATCCTCACTACAACTCCAGTCCCTGAACCCAGTACCTACTTACTACTTAGCTCAATGGTTGGTTTAGTCATCTTATCTCGTCACTTCAGATCAAAAAAACAAGCGTCTAAAGTAAAAGTATTAGCAGAAGACGATACAAAGGCTAAGTACTAAGGAAATAAGAGATTGCCCTTATTTCCAACAGTTCAGTGATTACTGAAAACGCCCTTTAAGTTTAAGGGAAACATATAACAGCGAAGAATCAGCTGACTTGTGACCACAGATTGTATACCCATTTCAAACCACCATTCTTAAATGAACATATAATTTTCGCTCGTTAAATCAAATATAATCGGGGCTCCCTGTTTTCTTGAGAATGTATATCCCACAATCAGAAACATTGTATTTTCAATTTAATATTTTACTATATACTAAAATTGTAAGTTTATAGGATAATAAAATAAAAAGGTTGGGTACAATGCTATTAAGCTTTAATAGAATATTAATATTTTATCTAATTTGCGTGAGCTCCCTATTACACCAAATATCTGAAGGAAGCAATTCTGTTACATCGACAAACGGGAAATGGACAAGTGTCCATGGTAGCTCCTATTTTGGAGTCAACACTCCCCAAATTTACTGGGGCATTCCTATAGATGAAGATACTGGACTTAATGGAATGAGTAGTTATTTGTATGAAGCAATAACTTATCCGGTTGGAATACCAATAGGGGAGAGTTTTAAAATAGGTGAATTTACACATATCAACCGCTCAATTTATGGTAACTCGATTTCAGAGGCAAACTTACAGATTAATCTCGGCTTGAATATCGGTGATACTGCGGTTAATAATATTACCTTTAACACTCGATTTATTCATGAAGAGACAAGCAACAATAGTGGCGGAGGTGGATGTTGCGATGACTTAGTAGGGTTGGTTTTGGATGAGACTTCGAAATTTGAATTTACAGTAGATAGCGTAAGCTACAACCTCGAGTTACTTGGTTTTTATATCAATGACACACTAGTAAATAGTTTTATCACTTCAGAGAATAGTGAAGGTGTAGCGGATTTTCTGGCTATCATCACGGCTAAAAACCTGCCACAACCACCCATAGATCCGCCTATAGGCCCTCCTATCGATCCACCCATAGGTCCTCCGGTCGATCCACCAGGAGTGATTAATCCTGAGCCTGAAACCTATCTTATTTTAGGTGGAGCGCTACTGTTTATTTTATTAAAAAAAGGAAAGAAACGATGTAAAAATCAGAAGACAAGGCTTGCCTTTTTGGAAAGACAATCTCCTACCTTTTTCTTGGGTCGGTTTTGGAAACGGTGAAGTCTAAAAAATCAAGAGAGGTATTTGAATTTATTGCTCCTTCAAACATCGTTTGAAACCTTTCTGTAGCTTCATTAGCATCTAATCGGTCATTATATACTTCTAGATAGAAGAATTCCCTTGCTCGAATGATTTCGTCAACAGTGTTGGGATCAAAAAGAATGTTTAAAAGCTCACTAGGGGCAAGGTATACCCGTATTTTTGTCCCTTTACTGATAGTGATGAAATCTGTTAAGGGAGGATATCCTTCTTCTACCAATCCCTCTTTACTATCATATAAAAACTGAGAGCCTTTGAGGAGTTTATAGAGGGTTTCATTGAGTAGGGAATTATCGAGATCAATATCAGCCAGATCTTTTGGTTTTGAGATTTTTTGGTTATTGGGAAGATTTTCTACAGCTTCCGGGAACCTTACAATAAGTTCATCGATGCTATCGGGCTTTTCTTTTAATGCTTGAGCCAAAAAGTCATACTGCCCATAAGTTTTGATAATAAGGTCTTTAAAAAGTAAACGCACCATATCATATTTATCTGTCCCTACAGATTGCTGAGAGCGGTCAAGCAAAACTCCGATGGGTAATTTTGAAAGGCTCGAGTTCCTTGTCTTCCCTTTTTCTTTGCTTCCATTTTTTTTACGCACATGTGTTTCATTGTATTTATCAACAGAGCGGTCGTTGAAATAATTACGTTCCTGATACTGCATGTAGTTATCAAATTGGTGCTGAAGAGTTGCCTGGATACGATACTCGTTAAATTTTGAGTAAGTCATTAGGCTCATTAACATCAGCATTGCCATTACAAACATCAATACATTCATTTTTATCTACCTATAAACGATATTTTCTTCTACATTTGCCAAAGGAAAAACCATTATTTTCGTTTCCATTTCAGTCATTTTAAGAGTCATTTTCACCA
>JAJFMC010000099.1 GCA_021772365.1 Chlamydiota bacterium | reverse complement strand
AGTATGATAAATACTTAGCATATGCTAATGCAAAACGTGCACAGGTCATTTTGAATGAGCTTTGGCAAGAGAATAGCGAGTATGTTCTTTTCAGCTGCATGCATCCTGGGTGGGTAAAAACTGAAGGTGTTCGCAAGGCTATGCCATGGTTTTACTGGTGGATGAAGAAAAGGTTGAGGGTGGTTGAGGAAGGAGCTGATACTATCGTCTGGCTGGCTTTAACAGGCGAAAGCTATCCTGCAGGGAAGTTTTGGTTTGATAGAAAGGAGGCTCCAATTCACCTTATGAAGAAAACGCATGAATCAGATAACCAGCGTCAAGAGCTATGGAGATTGTTACTGAAGGAAAAGTAAGTGGTTACGTACAGAATATTTAATGGCATATTATACTCCTTGGGCTGGCTGTTTTGTGTACTCTGTGGTGCGAAAGGCTACACTCTTCTACCAATTCCGTTCACATTCATGGTTGTTGGTGGACAGTTTCTATTTCTAAGGTGGAAAAACCGCCCTATCTATATTAATGATTTAGCGATCCTTTGTTTTGGAGTTGTATTGGGATTCATTATGGAAGTGACTTTTTTAAGTATGCATCTCATTCAATACCATACTACGAATATTATTTATATTGTATTTCCCCCTGCCTGGATTTGGTGTTTGTATTTCCTATTTTCTCTTACATATAATCACTCTCTAAAATTTCTAAACAGACAATGTTATTATCCCTTTATCTTTGGATTTGTTGGTGGACCTATTAGTTATTATGCGGGAAGCCGATTGAGAGCAGTGACATTCACATCTACTGAATTGATCTTCATTTTAGCTATATTTTGGGGGTGTTATATTTCTTTGATGGTGTGCATCAACGCTAAACTGAACAACATCGTTTCGTATTTACTCGACAGGAAACATGTTGAGAAAAGTTTAACTGTTTACTTTGATGCTGTTTGTCCCATGTGTAATAGAGAGTTAAAGTACCTAAAAACCCGTGTCCAAACAGGCAATGTGATTTATTTTGAAGTGTCATCACCAGAACAGTTTGAAAATGAAGTTAAAGATATCGATTTCGTTGAAGCTATGCAAGAAATTCACGCCAAGGATGCTGATGCTAAAGTGTATAAAGGTGTGGATGTATTTGCAGAATTATACGCGCGTACGGACCTACAGTTTTTAGCTGTGTTGCTTAAGGCTCCTATGATCAACTCTTTCGCTAAACTGTTCTATAAGTTCTGGGCTAAATACCGTCTAAATAATCGATGTAAAATTAAACCGATTAATCGTTCGCCATGAAATAATCAGTTCCTTTGCGTTGCTGCTTACCAAATATAACGAACGGTAAGATAAAGACGATAAAAGCATACACTCCGTCAGCAACTGGCATTACAAGCAAATCGGCAAAAGCCCAGTGGATATTCAGTGGAGGGAGTTTTCCTGTAGAGTAGCGATAAGCTATTTCGATAGTTGTTGAAATGACGGCAAAAAAGAAACTCATCAGTGGCAGAGTAGAAATACTATCTGAGAAAAAGTTTTTCCTCTGAGGGTAAAGGACAAAAGTCGTCAAAGCATAGTTCATAGCATAAAAGCCAAGTCTTGTTCCGTCAGAAAGTAGATCCATCAGCATTCCACAGATTACAGCAATCCATAAACAGGAGGTGAGAGGCTTTTGATAGATGGCAATGACCAAAAATGGGACGAAGTAGAGGAGGCGAAAAAAAGGAAATAGGTTGGGTAGAAACAGTGTAAATAGGCTGGTAATCAGAAAGATGAGTTTTAGATTTTTGGTTCTTAGGTTCATCTGTTTGTGTTAGTAAGCTCCTCTAGAAGAGAACATTGCGGGTACGGTTTTTACAATAAGTTTTAGGTCGAATAAAAAGTGGTGTTCATCGATATATTTCTCATCAAGGGCGACGCGCTGGGTGTACGTTGTATCGCTGCGTCCAGACACTTGCCAGATACCTGTGATTCCTGGGCGGATTGACAGGATTTTTGCCGCTTTTAATCCAAAATGTTTATCGATTTCTTCCTGAAGTACAGGTCTAGGTCCGACGATGCTTAAATCGCCTTTGATCACGTTCCAAAATTGTGGTAGCTCATCCAAGGAACATTTTCGCAAAAACTTTCCGATAGGTGTCACGCGAGGATCGTTTTTTAACTTGTGGGCTGCTTCCCATTCTTTTTTCATAGCAGGACAGCTGTCAAGAATTTCAGATAATCGTTCATCAGCATCAGCAAACATCGTACGGAACTTATAACAGCGGAAAGGTTTTCCTCCACGACCGATGCGTTCGTGGAAGTAGATGGCTTTACCAGGAGAGGATATCCTGATTAAGGCTGTAATAAATAGATAGATAGGCCCAAGGAATAGGAGGGCCAATGTACTAAAACCTAAGTCGAATATACGTTTCGTAGGTAAGTGTTTGATTTTGCATTGGAACCCCTCAAAGTTGAAGGGCTGGGTCGTCGAGGTATAGGATTCAATGAGGACTTTTTCCATAACGATTCCTGTAAGAATAAAATTCAATTACCCACTATATGACGAATGCTATCAATTTTGCAAGCAGTTGTTTGTATAACCAAACTGTTCTAGTTGATTCTGGAATTTTTTGTTAAAGAGTTCTATATGTCGATCGTTAAACCGTTCTTTCCAGCGACCGATCTGACCTTTTCTGAATGTTCCCGTGCCACCGAAAAGGGTATCGGCAATTTCTTGAATTTTTTCTTGGGGAAGTTGTAGGTTTAGAAATTTTGCGAGATTGTTTATTTCCTCGATCTGCACCTCTCGAGAACCTCCACCCTTTGGACCAACCAACTGCTCGTATTTGATGACATAGCAATGTTTGGGGGTAAGTGATTCTATCTCTTGGTATCGGTTAAAAATCATGGATGCAGAGGTCCATCCAAAGCGATCGCCAGTTATCATCTCCTCCAACTGTTCATTTAAGTCGGCAATTTTAGATGTAGACATCCACCCCCACTGCCCTTCACGGAACCAGTCCTGCATAGAAATTGTTTGGTCGCGTGGATCTCTCATCGTGAATAGTACCTTATAGCCTTGTTTTGCTAGTTTTGTGAGAGTCTTTTTGTTCCAGTTGTGAGCAATCACAAAACCCTTTGCTTGTGTGGCATTTTTCGCTAATTTAAGTGCTTTTTTTACCTTCCCCACTTCACAGAGGTGGTAATGACCTTTCAGGTTTGTCATTTTTGTGACTAGCTTACCAAAGAGGTGAGTACCCGTTTTTGGTGGGGCAAAAATCACTATTTTCTGAGGTAGGGAAGCTGGTAATGTGACGCATTTCAGTAAAAAAAGTATTGAACATAACAGTGTAAACGGTTTTGTGATCATGTTCTCTCCAAAGTGTAGACTTCATATATGCAGAGTAAGATAGGGGGTATGAGATTTGAATTCACGAACTAATTACGAAGGATACCCCGAAGGGGGTACGGCATGTAGTCCAGGTTTGGCCAAGCCATCCCTGGGTAAAACGTAATGTTGACAAGGGCCCCGATCATTTTCTCGTAAAAAAAATCAGCGTCGTTCCACGGTTTGGCGATGCATTTCCATATATGGATTCAAGTGGAACCTTGACCCCGATTGCCACCCCAAACCGCAGCTAAAACTTCTTTGAGTGCGTCAGATACGACTGTAGCGACGCAGGGAAAGACTCCGTTACAGGAAGTAGATGGCGTGCTCAAAAAAGTTTTAGCTGTGTATCATCCCATATAAACAATTCATACTGTAAGCTAATATGAAACAATGGATTTTTATGAAAAATCCTTGTTCCGTATTCACTCTTAAATTCTTTGAGAATAAATCTGTTATGCAGCTAAAAGCAGTTTCAACTATTTGTCGTTTGCTACTTATTTCTTTTTCTTCGTTTTCAGTACGTTTTCGATTTTTGGCTTT
>JAJFMC010000098.1 GCA_021772365.1 Chlamydiota bacterium | reverse complement strand
GCGGGTCTAAATATCGTTCATGCAATCGAGTATCCACCTAGCTACGGTGATGCTTATGAAGTCCCCACCGTTGCAGACTGGCAGGAAGAGTTGGAAGAATCAGCTAAAGATAGACTTAAGAAACTTGCGGAAGAAATCGGTGTTTCTAAAGACCAACGGTTTCTGAGAATAGGGCAGCCGAAATACCAAATTTTGGAAGTGGCAGATGAAATACAGGCAGACCTTATTATTGTAGGGAGCCATGCTCGTCATGGGCTAGGTCTACTACTTTTAGGTTCCACTGCTAATGCGGTCATTCACCACGCAAAGTGTGATGTTTTAGCTGTTAGAGTCTAAATGGCAGAGTGAACATAAGCTATTTCCGTGAAAAAGTTCTGCGCAGTTCCGCGGTTTTAAGATGTGTTTCGATAAAGAGACTCAAGTGGAACCTTGGAGTGACAAAACTGCTTCAACTCTTTTTACAATTCCCTCTATCTTTAACGAATTTTTCCCAATATTGTTTCAAATATTGACGTTTTTTGTTACTGAAGTGTAAAATCAATGAGTCTTTCTGATATTCAGTAAGCTCATCCTGTACAAGCTTTTTACTGAACTTTTTTCCACTTAAAGTGACAATAAAGAGATCGTTCCACTTAAAACCGACAATTCTCGATTTCGTTCCTGCTCTTTTCAGATAATGATCGAAGAGCATAAGTGACAAAATGAGCGATTTTCCTAGCCAGTATCTTAATTTTTTGGACGCAATACAACGATATTCATTGATAATCATTTTGAAAAAATCGGCAATACTCTCAAAATGTCCGCTTCCTATACCTATGAAAGCATCATCGAAAGGTACTGGAGGGATCCTCCTAAAAGCAAAATATAGATCTGCTTTTTTTTTAAATATATAACCAACATCGCCTTGTACAATTTGATCCCACTCTAGAAAGATGGTATTGACTTCTTCTTTTGAGGTTTTGATATAGTAGATGAGTGCTCGAAGAACCTCCATATCTAACTTATACGTTTTCCGAGGGTAACGGATTATTTCGATGGAAGGATCTAGTTTGAATTGTGATTCTTTATCTGTAAGGAGGCAGCAGCGTGCATTAGGATGAAATTTTTTTACCGAAGCGAACATGATTGAGATAATTTCATCAGGATTGCTCTCAGGTATATAATTTTTATGGTGCGTTAATTGATAGACTGTCTTCAGCCGTTCTAATTCTTCAGGCGGAGGTTTTACGTAGTATGTGACGAAAGTAAGCATCTTCTAAATACA
Source organism: Chlamydiota bacterium (assembly GCA_021772365.1). Taxonomy (GTDB): domain Bacteria; phylum Chlamydiota; class Chlamydiia; order Chlamydiales; family Criblamydiaceae; genus JAJFMC01. Next base: position 9,283 of record JAJFMC010000098.1, on the reverse strand, counting down.
CATCTTTAAAAGTTTCATTCTGAAGGAGTGAAGTTCTTCTTTCAATAAAAATTTAGGAATCCTTAGATAGTTGGCTGCGTATCCATTCAACCCGCTTTCTATTAACACCTAAATCTGAGTAGCCTACACGTGCTGCTGACCGGATTTGGATCACCTCTCTATCTTTATCGTAATAAAATTCAGTGTCATCGATGAATGAAAATAGTTTTGAGCGAAAGATCACATGTAAATATTGATTATTCTCAGTGACGATACTTGTTTTAGGTATCGTTAGCACGATTGACTTAATTTTTTCTAATGGACGGTTTATCCCCTTAACATTCAAAGGTTCAGTGTGGTGATCGCTATTGTCGCTCTGACTAGAAACACAGTTAGGCTTACTGGAGCAGGGGGAAAGTTTACCCTCTTTGACACCCAAAGTAGTGGGCACTCTCTTATTATCGATCCAAAACATCACTGCAATGGCGACGATTGAGACAATGAGAATAGTGAATAATAACTTCGCAAAAATCATGGGGCTACACGTTTTATATCCCAGGAATCGTCGCTGCTTTTGGTGTAGAGAAAGCGGTCATGTAATCTGTTCTCTCTTCCTTTCCAAAATAGAAAAATTGTTGGGTGGATGATATACCCTCCCCAAAATTTAGGCCTAGGAACATCTTGATCTTCATATTTTGATGTATAGTGGTCGAAAGCATCAACGAGAACCAAACGTGAAGCAAGGGCTTGCCCTTGTTGAGAGCTCCATGCTCCAAGTTGCGTATCACGTGGTCGTGAGGCAAAGTATATTTCGGATTCTTCTTCAGAGATTTTGTGAGCGGTTCCATCGATAGAGATTTGACAGTCTATCTCTTTCCAGTAGATTGTAACGGAAACCTTGGGATTTTCTAAAATATCCTTCCCTTTTCTACTTTCGTAGTTTGTGTAAAAGATGATTCCCTCATCTTTAATTTGCTTGAGAAGAACGGTACGTGTCGACGGTTGACCATCTTTGGAAGCCGTTGCCAATGCCATTGCATTGGGCTCCACAACCCCTTCATTGATGGCAGTATGCATCCAGAGCTTCAACTGCTCCATAGGTTTTTCGTGCAAATCCTTGAGCATTAGGGGGTGAGAGCGGTATTCACTTCTTAGTTGTTGGATGTCCATAGCGTACTCTTCTAAATTGTTGACAGGGGGTTATAGGATAGATTATTAAAGATTTTGGATTAATTCACCAATCACTATCTTTATCAATTTGGCTCAAAAGGGGAAATTATGACAGAGAAACTGTCGATCAGAGATCTACCAATTAGTGGGAAACAGGTGTTAATGCGTGTGGACTTCAATGTACCACTGGATAAAGAATACCATATCACCAACGATACTCGCATCTCTTCGGCACTACATTCCATAAAGTACGTCCTAGAACAAGGTGGGAGTCTTGTGTTGATGAGTCACCTAGGAAGACCTAAAGGAAAAAAAAATCCTGAATTATCCTTAATACCTGTTTCTAAACTTCTCTCGAAGATGCTAGGGCAAGAGGTTCTTATGGCGCCCGATTGCATCGGTGAAGAGGTTCAACAACTGGCTGATACATTGCAACCGGGACAAGTGATGCTACTCGAGAATTTACGCTTCCATAGCGCCGAAGAACATCCAAATGAAGACCCTTCTTTTGCGCAGCAACTCGCAGAGCTGGGTGAACTTTATGTTAACAACGCCTTCGGAACAGCACACCGTAGTCACTCTTCGACAGTGGCAATCACAAAATATTTCCCTGGAAAATCTGCTGCGGGTTTTCTACTAGAAAAAGAAATTCAATTCCTAGGATCAGCTGTACTTAACCCCCAACGCCCATTTTATGCGATCATCGGAGGGGCAAAGATCTCGTCGAAGATCGGTGTTCTACGGTCACTTCTAAGTAAAGTGGATGGATTGTTTATAGGTGGTGGGATGGCCTATACTTTTTTCAAAGCTCAAGGTATTGATGTTGGCGACTCCCTACATGAAGATGATCTTATCCCCGAAGCACAAAAGACCCTGCAAGAAGCGAAAGAGAGAAATGTTGACCTTTTCTTACCGATCGACAATGTCGTAGCAGACCGAATCAGTGACGATGCAGCAACTCAAGTTGTGCAAACGACAGACAGCATCCCACAAGGTAAAATGGGTGTCGACATCGGCCCACATACAATCGACCTTTTTTCATCAAAATTAAAAGACGCAAAAACAGTTCTGTGGAATGGCCCTCTAGGTGTGTTTGAAGTCGGTAAATTTTCTAATGGGACAAAAGCCATTGCACGCACCTTGGCAAATCTCGATGCGGTAACAATAGTAGGTGGAGGTGATTCCACCTCAGCAATTCATGCTGTTGGCTACGCCGACCGCATCAGCCATATATCGACAGGAGGTGGAGCTTCTCTCGAGTATATCGAATACGGGAAATTGCCAGCTATTGAAGCCTTAACGGATGCTGCCGTAAAAGTTTTAGAATAACCTTTAACTTGTAGGTATAGTTATGATGTGGAATAAAATACGCTCTATGAGCCTTTTACTATTAACATGTTCATTTGCCTTGTTTGCTGATGATGGATCCGACCATTACATGCTCAAGGATGAAGATAATACCGCCCTAAAAGGATTTGATGTGGTCTCCTTCTTCGAAGGATCACCGGTGAAGGGAAGTGAACAACACCAAACAGAGTATGCCAATGTTAATTGGTATTTCGTCAACCAAGAGCACTTGGACAAGTTCCTGCAATCACCAAGCGATTACCTTCCCAAATATCATGGCTATTGCGGATGGGCCATCAGGAATGACAAGTTACGAGAAGGGGAGATAGAGTACTGGCATGTCTATGACGACGAGTTATACTTTTTATGTAGTGAAGAAGCATTACAAAATTTTCATGACGACCCGGCGGGAATCAGCGAAAAAGCTGACGATAATTGGCAACAAATGCTAGATCGTAAGCCTTAGATTCCTCCATTCTAGACAATGGAGGGAATTGCATAAATATTTGGACTGTTTTCTAGGTCTTTTTCCGCCTTGCTTCGGGCTCGTTCTTGTAAACAACGCATGGTTGGCTGCGAACTCCGCCCCTTGCGAGCCAAAAAAAATCTCTAGAAAACTGCTTCAACTATTTTTGCAATTCCCTCAATGGTGTTAGATTAAAATAAAGGGTTTAATAAAATGAATTTTTCTCTCCCTTTATACTGCACCTAATTGTCTAGAATCTTTGTCCCTTTTCTTCACATGAGACTTAATTTTCTTCTTGTATTAAACTCCCCCGTATTATAAAATATAAGCTTAAATAAAAAATAATGTTAATAATAAGAAATTTCTGCGATTAGGTAATCTTTGCTTTAATTTCTTATGAGGAAGATATCCATTGATTAACACGAGTTGCCGACATATTCGATTTCATTTTCAGGCAAAATTGCTGAAGGAGGCTAGATGGGCGAGTCAGAAGATTTAAATCCAGAGTTTGGTAGACTACGGAGTTTCTTTTGGCCCATCTATCGGTACGAGCTCAAAAAGCTCTTGCCTATGTTGTTGATTTTTTTTCTCATAACTTTCAATTACAATGTCCTTCGGACGATGAAGGATACGCTAGTTATCAATGGTAAAGATTCAGGTGCAGAGGTAATCCCTTTCATTAAAGTCTGGTTCATGTTCCCGGGGGCAGTTCTCTTAACGTTTCTCTTTACTCGACTTGCCAACAGATATTCTCGCGAAATTGTCTTCTATTCAATGATTTCTGTTTTCCTACTATTTTTTGCTGTCTTTACCTTATTCCTTTACCCTTACAGAGAATTTCTCCACCCTAACGATTTTGCAGACAAACTTCAAGCTATGCTCCCTTTGGGATTCAAGGGTTTGATCGCCGCATTCCGTAACTGGACCTTCACTTTGTTCTACGTAATGTCGGAAATATGGGGGAATATCGTCCTTTCGCTCCTGATGTGGGGGTTTGTTAATCAGGTTACCGGTCTTGGAGAAGCGAAGCGCTTTTATGCTCTTTTTGGTGTCGGGATCAATAGTTCGGGGATTATTGCCGGGTGGCTGTCTATGCAGATGTGCCTAGGTGATTTCAACCCAAACCTACCTTTTGGTACCACGGCATGGGAGCAGACAATGACCTTGCTGATCAGCACTGTTCTGGCTGTTGGCGTCTTGATCCTAGTGGTTTTTCGCTGGCTCAATAAAAAAGTTTTGACAGATCCGCGTTATTACGATCCCAATGAAGCGAGAAAAGAGAAAAAAGTCCGTGGAAATGTCTCGATGCGCGATAGTTTCAAGTACCTAATGAAGTCACGCTACCTCCTCTACCTCGCTATCATTGTCATCACCTACAATATCGTGATCAACCTCGTCGAAGTCGTCTGGAAACATGAAGTCAGTGTTCTATATCCGAATAAAGAAGATTACAATTACTATATGGCAAAAATAACGATGATTATGGGTTGTTTTGCCACTTTCACCTCCATGTTTGTTGCAGGTAATTCAGTTCGACGTTTCGGTTGGTCATTTACTTCGATGCTAACCCCAGCAATTCTTCTAGTCACGAGTATCTTCTTCTTTAGCGCTCACTTTGCTAAAGAGAATTTCCCTGATCTACTATATGCCCTTACTGGAATGACCCCGCTTGCTGTTGTTGTATTTTTCGGGTCCGCGCAAAACATCATGAGTCGTACTGCTAAATACACTGTATTTGACGAAACGCGCGAGATGGCGCTAATTCCATTGTCTCCCGACTGTAAATTAAAAGGGAAGGCCATTATTGATGGAGTCTGCTCCAGGTTAGGAAAGTCAACAGGATCTTTTATCCACCAATCCCTCTTTATTGTTTTCAGTAACATCCCGAGTAGTATGCCTTACATTACGGGGATGCTTGCTTCGGTGATAGGGGTATGGATTGCGGTGACACGCTTGCTAGGTAGACAGTTTAACGCGCTCACAGCAGTAAAAGGTGAGGGCGTGAAGGTAACGGATATCGAAGCGACTATAGCTGCAGGTAATCAAGAAAAGCTAGAGGAGCTAGCGGAGCAACCGGCATAGTAATTGTATTATTAATAAGAGGGTGCTGGGTGAATTATTTCCTTATGGTGACGTTTCTCTAGTAATTCAATAGTAAATTGGTTATAATTTTAGTTTTTAAAAGGCAATTTCAATGTCCCATACAGAAGTTCAAGCATTTGGTAAATTAAGATCCTTTATTTGGCCGATCCATCGCTATGAACTGCGTAAATTTTTGCCGATGCTGTTCATTATGTTTCTCGTTTGTTTCAATTACAGCATCGTCCGTAATATGAAAGACACTGTTGTTGTGACTACTTCAGGTGCTGAGGTCATCCCTTTCATTAAGCTTTGGGCTATGCTACCCGGGGCTATTCTACTTACCCTGTTTTATACCTATTTATCCAGACGTTATAGTCAGGAGCGAGCCTTTTACGTCATGGTGACGATGTTTATCTCCTTCTACTCGCTTTTTGCCTTCGTTCTCTATCCGTATAGAGATGTTCTTCACCCACACCAACTGACGGAATCATTGAGTACGCTATTACCTGAAGGTTTTAACGGACTGGTTGCGATGTTATGCAATTGGTCATTCACGGTTTTCTATGTGATGAGCGAGTTGTGGGGTAGTCTTGTTCTTTCAGTGATTTTCTGGGGTTTTGCCAATGAAGTGACGAAGCTTCATGAGGCTCGGCGATTCTATAGTGTTTTTAGTATATTTTCGAATATCGCCGCCATTGCTGCTGGTCAATCCGCGAACTATTTAGCATACGGTGATGGCGCTGGCTTCATATTTCGCTTTGCTTCTGATGACAGCTTTGAGCAAGGGCTTATGTTCTTAATGTTCCTTGTTACCATTTGCGGGATCGGGATCATGGTGATATTTCGCTGGATGAATAAAAACGTATTAAATGACCCCTCATTTGACGATCTTCATAAGACGAAAAGCGATATGAAAAAGAATAAGAAAAGGTTGTCATTGAAGGAAAGTTTTGCCTTCTTGTCCAATTCTAAGTACCTTATCTGTATTGCAGTTCTCGTTATAGCCTATAATTTGACGATTAACCTAGCTGAAGTGGTGTGGAAAGATCAGCTCCGCACCCTTAAACCAGAACCCGAAGAGTTCAATAGGTTCCTTAATAACGTGACCTCTGCAATCGGTTGCGTCTCAACACTAACAGCTGTTTTTATGGTACGGATCATATCAAAATTTGGATGGACGCGTACTGCGATGATCACCCCGATTATTATGCTTATTACCTGTATGGGATTCTTCGCGTTTATGATTTTCCAAGGGACGCTAGGTCCTATTGCTTTTGCTTTGACAGGCCTTACGCCTCTCACCATTGCCGTTTTCTTTGGTGCAACGCAAAACTGCTTTAGTAAAGCTATGAAATATTCTGTATTTGATGCAACAAAAGAGATGGCGTTTATTCCGCTTGACCACGAAACAAAACTTAATGGTAAAGCTGCTATTGACGGTGTAGGCTCTCGCTTCGGAAAATCCGGAGGGTCGCTTGTTCACCAAGGGTTGATTCTCGTGTTCGGTTCTTTAACTTCTAGTGCTTCCTACGTCGCTGTCATAATCTTAGCGGTTATCACAGGATGGATAACAGCTGTACGATCATTAGGCGTGCGATTCGCTGACGTCGCACGGTCTGAAGATAAAGCCCTTGCAGAGGGTGAAATGGGTGATTCCCTCGAAGAAGAGGAAGCAGTCCAAGTCGCTAGTGCATAGGCGGCAATCGTATACCCCCAAAGGGGGATGGCGGTAAGCTAACTTTCTCCGATCCGTTCCACTTGAATATTTTCATTGAAGCACATCTTAAAATCGTGGAAAGGCGCAGAATCTTGTGACGGGAAAATCATAACCAATACGTGAGCATGCGTTAACTTATCGTCTATGCCCTAAAGGGGAGGTATACGATAATTGATGACTTAGATTTTGCTAGCTTGTTTATTGTTCTTTTTTTTGCGCTTTAGCTCTGGAGGGATAAAGCTATGATCGGAAAGGTAAAGTTCGATTAACGCAGTACCTCCTAGGAATACAAATACACTGTACAAAGAGGAGTGAACCGGAAGTTTAAAGGTCAGTGCCGCAAGCATTAGCAGCTGTGCAGTTGTCGTTAACTTACCTGACCAAATTGAACGGAAGTGGTATTTCTGGAAATTTCTCGATAACACTAAATAAAAGCCAAAGACAATGACCGAAAAGTCGCGACAAAGCATGGCGCAAGCTTCAAATATAGACATTTGACCGTTAATAAGGAAGGTGCTTAATGCTGTGAGGACAAAAAATTTGTCAGCAAGAGGATCGATAATAGTCCCTATTCTAGAGGTCTGATTGTAGCGACGTGCTAGGTAGCCATCCAAAAAATCAGTTAACCCGGCAAGAGCAATAGCTGTGGCTCTTGTGGCCATGTTGTCATAGAGGAACAATATAGCTAGCGGAACGCGCAAAACTGAAAGAATATTGGGAAGTGTTAACATTCAAATCTCTTCATTTACCAAGTATCATTTTATCTAATTTAGTGCTTACTGACTAGTGGTTTTATCGTCTTTTTCTCTCTTTTTGTACCATAAATAGCCGAGGCTCGTAAGAATGAGTAATACAATGAGCCCGATGACAATATAATTATATGTTTTTGAGTATTTCACCAAAGTTTCATAATTCTTACCAAACCAATAGCCTAGACTAAATATCGTCAAACTCGAAAAAATACAGGCAAATCCATCACGTAAAATAAATTTTAAAAACGGCATTTTCCCCATACCGCAAGAGATAAAGAGGGCATTACGCACACCACCGGGAATAAATCGACCTACTAAAAAGACAAAAACACCGAATTTTTCGTAGTAGTAGTGCAGCTTATCGACGCGACAGGGGGTGACAAACCGCGCTAAAAATTTAACGTTATAGAGTTTAGGGCCTAGTAAACGCCCGAGCCAGTAAACCTCCCAGGCAGATATCCATGAGCCAAAGTAGAGCCATAGGTAGAGGCGCAGCGTATGCTCCGGAATACATGTACTGGCAATCGCTCCTCCGGTTAACAAGATGATATCTTCGCTAATCGGAATGTTCAGTCCAGCAAGCATCAACAGAAAGAAGAAGAGGATATGTGAGTAGGGCGCTATTTCACAGAGAGATGTGTATATAAATTCCATTCAAAAAGACCTGTCCGTTGGTCCTATCATACACTAGAAATCTGTAAAAGTGCAAACTCAAGAAATAATTCCTTAGTTCTTTGGGTTTGACTGATTATGCGCATTGTTTGTACCTTGAGGAAAGGTAAGGATACCAAGGAGGGTACCATGAAGAGAGGAATATCATTAATAATCATCTCAGCTTTACTGCCAATGGCGCTTTTTAGCGTCGATTATGCATCACTAGGTCAAAGTCTTGAGAAGAAAATGTGGGAAGACATGAAAGAAGGGAATTTAAAAGCCGTAAATGAGCAGATAGCCCCTTACTTTCAATCAATTCATGAAGACGGTGCTAGAGATAAATCTCAAGAAATGACGCTTATAAAGAACCTAAATTTAGGGAATTACAAATTAAGTAAATTCCAAGTTACCGAAGGTGAAGATGATACCATCATTGTGACCTATTGGGTGTCCGTTGGAGAGACTATTGATGATGAACGGTTATCAAAAGCACCGGAAGCACGCCTCAGCGTTTGGCAAAAAAATGGTGGCGACACTTGGCAGTGGATTGTTCATGCAAACCTCAACCCATTAAAGGAATAATTATTACACTTAAGAGAGATCGTCTAAGAAGGCATAGATGAAGACAACAGGGGCATCAATCTTGTCTATTTTATGTCTTGTACCTCTTATAGATAAGGAACCTACAAAAAGTAGGTTCCTTATTTTGTGAATGATTAGGCTTTAACAAGTTCACGAACTTGATCTTGATGTTCGTGACTGACATTTACTTTTTGAGCTTGAACATTTACTTTTCCTGGTATGATTGCTGGTTTTTTATAAGAAAAACCATGAGCCTTTAACCAATTATTTATTCCAGACACTGTGTACAAAACATTAAATTGAAGCTTCACGTAGGATATTATGTCTTTCACATAAAGATAGGTGTGTTTTTCGAGATGACCTAAAATATTTTGTGTTTATTGATCACTTAGCTTTGAAAAAGTCCCTCCATTTTAGGGCTTTAACTTACAAGATGATTGGAACTCATTTATGTGTATTCTTACAGTCTCCTCACTAAGAAGTAATGCCTCGGCAATTTGTTGACGACTCCACCCTTTATCGTATAGTAGTACA
>JAJFMC010000097.1 GCA_021772365.1 Chlamydiota bacterium | reverse complement strand
TAACAGATTTATTCCCAAGGAATTTAAGAGTGAATACGGAACAAGGATTTTTCATAAAAATCCATTGCTTCATATTAGCTTATAGTATGAATTGTTTATATGGGATGATACACAGCTAAAACTTTCGGGAGTTTTACAGAGGAGAGCTTTGAGTTTTTAGCCGATTCGTTTCTCCCCAGCCTGGGCACGACCAATTCTTCATTCACGATCGGTATAGCATACTCGAAAAAATTTTAGCAGAGATTTGGGGGTGAAAAATAGGGTACCGGGTCAATTTTTCTCAGGCGAGTGTTTACGTTAAATGTAGAGTACCTCCCGAATCTCCGTTTTATCATTTCACAAGAGGCTTTTCATAATACCCCGTTTTTGTTAAGATTTTTCCTTATTCGTTATCCTAACGGGAGCTAAAAAGTCATGTTACACTTCTTTCGAACGTATCAACGTTATATTTTCATTGTTATCACGATCGTCATCGTCATATCATTTTCATTTTTTGGAACTTATAGTGCCATGCAGCGTTCGTCTTTCGATGACTCCACGGCCTTCATCGCTGTTGATGCTACCCACATAAAACGTTCCGAGTTGGAGAAAATGAATATCTTCATTGGTACCGACCTAGAGGAAAAGAGAAATTACGGTGGAGTTTGGGGCCCTAACTTCCTCAATGACGGGGTAATAAAAAAGGAATTTCTTGAAGCCGGAATTGCTCAAATCCTTTTTGAAGCATTCACTCCTGAAATCCAAGAGGAATTGACTCAACGCCACCATAAAGAAAAGCAATACCAGCCCTACACTCATCCGCAAGCCAACTTCATTAGTACCGAGGCTACTTGGAACCATTTCCTTCCGGGCATGAAGCAGAATTATTCGAAATTGAGAAATGCTAACGACCCTCTATCTTCGGAAGCTATTGACGCGCGTGTAAAGCTCTTTTTAGGACAGCGACGTTTTCCTGCTCCTATACTTCGCAATATGCTCCGCATGCAGGAAAAACAGTTCAATTGGATCGAGCATGACCAAGCTCTTGACTACGCCGACTTTTCTCTCTATGGCTACCATCGTGCAGAGGATTGGTTTGGCCCTGGCTTTATGCGTTTGGCTAGCGAGTTTATCATCAATAGCGCGATCATTGCTAAGCAAAGAGGTTACAGCATCTCCGAGGCTGAAGCCTATGCCGACCTCATCACCAATGCGTCAGTCAGTTTCAAACAAAACCAGCAGAGTCCCCACCTAAATGTCGGCACAGTGGGACAATACATGGACGAACAGCTCCGCAGGATGGGAATGGACAAAAAACAAGCGGTGAGACTTTGGCAGCAAGTTCTCCTTTTCCGCCGCCTTTATCAAGACATGGGAAATTCTATGTTCACTGACCCATTCACCTTCCAGGAATATAATGCCTATACCTTTGAACATGTCAACGGCACTTTATACCAGCTTCCTCCTGAGTTACGATTTAACAATGCTCGATCCCTTGTGAAGTTTGAGCTCTATATGGATGGTGTCAGCGATGTCAAAAAAGACAATGTCCGTTTCAAAATGCCCAAAACGTTCAAATCAGTGAACGATGTCGCGAAGGGAAATCCGGAGCTTGTTCAGAAACGCTACCTTCTCGATATTAGTAAAGCTTCTACAAAAAAACTAGAATCGAAAGTAGGCCTCAAGCAGATGTGGAATTGGGAAACTGACGAAGGGAACTGGAAAGAGCTGACGAAAGAGTTTCCTGAGCTTGCCCTTGCAAAAGCAGAGACCTCGCAAGAACGACAAGAGGCACTTGACAAACTCGACAGAACAACTCGCACCCGAGTCGATAATATGGCAAGAGCTGCTATCGTTGAAGAACACCCCGAATGGATCGAACGTTCCCTCAATGAGGCGAAACCTAAAATAAAACTTGTCAATATTCCATTAAAAGGTGGAAACATTGTCATCAAAGGGGCGAGTGACCGTCAAGAATTAATTTCCTCTCTTGATAGCGCCCCTCTCGCTAGCGATGAAGACGACGCTAAGCCGATAGAATATAGCGGCGACGGGAAACACTATTACCGCATCCATGTCATCGACAGAAGCGATCAACCAGAAATTATGACCTATGCAGAGGCTGACAAAAGTGGCGTTCTCGACGAAATGTCAAACAAAAAATTAAAACAACAGTATGAAAAAATCCGCAGTAAATATCCGGATGACTACAAAAATAGTGATGGAACGTGGAAAAATTTCGATAGTGTCGCTGACAGCGTTGCAGGTAAGGTGTACAACCCTCTGATCCAAAAGATGGGCGACCATTTTATCGGTGGGTTGATACCTGCTGACGATAATAAAGACCTTTCAATGAGCCGTGCAGCATCTTTACGTTTCCTCCAGCATGTGGCCGACGCAAAAACCTCTCTAGAAAGTGGAGTCAAAGATGAGAACCTTATCACAAAAACCGAAGTGACCGGTGGTGCAGACAATGAGATTCCTCCTCGCCAACCACTTGCTGATCAGTGGAAACTGACTACAAAAGAATATTCCACAAAAAGAAGTAGCCAAGACAACACACTGGACAAACAAGAGGCTTTGGCGATGAAAGAAGGCGACTTATCGAAGGTGTACACTCCAACGAATGGTGACGTTTATTTTTTTGCAGCGAAAAGCCGTGGTCATGATGCAGATGAAAAGACACTATCCACTCAGGTTTATACGATGCACCGCCTGCTAAGTTTTGATGCTCAGCGTACGTTAGCAAAAGATCTTCTTGCTTTCATGCAGGAGCGTAAAGCTCTGAATATCGACTTTCTTAAAACGCACCAAAATCAAGGGGCAACTGTCGAAGAAAAATCGCAGGGTCAGTAATGGTCAACGAAGAATTTCCGGGGCTGGCGCCTGTCAATTTTTTCAAAACGAGTGCTAGCCTCTACCATGTTATCAACAAAAAAGATCTAGACAACAAGAGGTTTCGCCTTCCCAATGTCTCTGCTCTATGCGGTGGTGAGGAGAGCTTCGCAACGGTATCACTAGGTTGGTCCCTAGAAGGAGTCTTTGCTCATGTCGTCGTCGACCAACCCTACCACCGATCATTTTACCCCGACGTTACTAAAGGTGACAGTGTTGAATTTTTTATCGATACCCGTGATATAAAGACATCGGGATATAACACCCGTTTCTGCCATCATTTTTATTTCCTTCCAGAAGCCTTTGAAGGGCACCATGCTGGGGAAGTGACACGTTTCCGTACTGAGGAGACACACCAACATTGCGAGCCTAACCTATTAAAAGTTTCTATTAGGCTTCGAAAAGATCACTATGCTATGGAAATTTTTATACCCTCGGAATGTCTTTATGGATATGATCCTGATCAATTTGATCGACTAGGTTTTTCCTACCGTGTCAATAGGCCTGACGGCCCACCACAGCATTTCAGTGCCGCTAGTGATGAATATAAAGTCCAGGAGCAACCTTCTCTATGGAGCAGTTTGAGGTTAGTAACATGATGACAACAATGAAAACCCCTT
>JAJFMC010000096.1 GCA_021772365.1 Chlamydiota bacterium | reverse complement strand
CCATTTCAATTCATTAAAGTCAAAATAGACGCTGTGGAAACAGTCTATACCGATCGTGAATGAAGAATTGCCCGTGCCCGAGTGCGCACTCGGGAACGGGCACGATTCCCAATTATTTAATTTGTTTGGGGTAGCAATCAGGGGCTTAGGTAAAAGTTTTTTTGCATTTAATTGAGGGGTGTGAGAAAATGGTTAGTTTAGTTACTAATTAAAAATACATGATAAAACCCTCAACCGGGATATTACTTATGATACACTCATTATCTAGTAAATCTTATAGATTGGCGATTGGTTTTGCTCTATTTGCAATGTTTTTTGGCTCCGGTAACCTCATTTTTCCTCTATCTATTGGATTTTACGGTGAAGACCATTGGGTCTGGGGCTCTCTTGGGTTCATGATTACCGGTGTACTTCTCCCATTTTTAGGGATCATTACCATGGTTTCGTATAAAGGTGACTACACGCGATTTTTTAGTGCGCTTGGCGAGAAGGGTGGTTTTATTTTTGCTTTTGCTTTGCTGACAGCATGGATACCTTTCGGTTCGGGGCCTAGGTGTGTAGTGCTGAGTTTTGCGAACGTAGAGAATTATTTATATGACACGCCTCTATGGCTTTACAGTTTTATATATTGTGTGATCGTTTGTATCATTTCGTACCGCAAGAGTGCGGCTTTAGATATTTTGGGTTATGTCTTAACACCTATTTTACTGTTGTCACTAGGGGCTGTGATCTATTTGGGAATACAAGCCTCACCTGGTTATGCTTCCGGTGATATGACGGCATCAGGAGCCTTTTGGCATGCCTTGACGGAGGGGTATCAGACTCAGGACTTGATAGCTTCTTTCTTCTTTGCCTCGGCAATTATCGACATTATCAGTTCAAATGCTAAGAAGGGTGACTGCCCTGTAAAAATTGCTTTTGGTTCTTCGATCGTGGGGATTTTTCTACTAGGTGTAGTATATACCGGGCTGATTGTGCTGTCTGCATCGAGTGGGCACCTCTTAAATGGCCTGCCTAAAGAGTCTCTATTGGCGACTGTAGTGGACACCTACTTACCACCTCAGCTTGCTTTCACGGGTTCTTTAGCTGTAGCCATGGCTTGTTTGACAACATCGATAGCTCTGACACTAGTGTATTCCGATTTCCTTGAGAAAAATTTCTTTAACGGGAAACTGTCGAGAGGGGCGTCTATTCTAGTTACTTCTTTGGTTGTTTATCTATTTTCTTTGACGGGATTCGATGTGATTGCTGCGGTGATTTCTCCTTGTATGCAGGTCTTTTACCCTTGTTTGATTGGGTTGATTATATGGAATATGGTCATTAAGAAGTATGTCTTAAAAGGCGCTCCTGAAGTCGGCCAGGTGGTCACGGAAGCAGAGTAAAATAGTGCATACCCATACAAAATCGTTTGAATGGGTATGCATTGATATTATTAGCTTCTAGAGAGAATTGCAAAAATAGTTGAAGCAATTTTCTAGAGGTTTTTTTGGCTCGCGAGGGACGGAGTTCGTAGCCAACCATGCGTTGTTTACAAGAACGAGCCCGAAGCGAGGCGGAAAAAGGCCTAGAAAACAGCCCAAATATTTATGCAATTCCCTCCTAATCTTAGTGCTGAATTCTAGCGTATGTTTGCTTAACGATTTTAGGACAGGATTCTGTAAAAAAGCTGAGAAGTTTGTCATTTGATATCGTAATAACCTCACCACAATCTTTACCGAGAGGGTTGTCACAGACACTTGTCGTTCCATTATCTTTTGGTAGGATTTCCATAATCATAAATTTGTTATTGTCGTCCATACGCATCGCTACATATGCCGGTGAAACTCCCGGTGCCAATTTCATTCCTGATAAGAGCATGGGTTCTCCAATGTCACCATCTTTGGTAGATTTTTCTAGGTGATTTTTGATGACTGTTAGAGATTTCTGACGATATTCCATCATTGATTTATCATCCCACACTGTTTTACTTGAAAGTTTTGAAATCTCTACCATTAGGTTCGCGTCTGGTTTTATTAATTTAAATTTTCCGCTACTTGCAAGTTCGTGGATCACTCCGTCTGCTTTCTGAATTTCTTCTCTTTCCGCATGGAATAGTTTCCATTCATGATTTTGTTTTGGATTGGTTTCGCGATGTTCTTGCTCGATTTTCAGAACCATTGGTTGCATGTTTTGACGCATTGCTATCATTTTGTTAAGTACAGCTTTAAATTTCGGGTTTTTCTTTTCTAGCTTTCGGTTGACAACTGTGGCTAACCTAAGGCCTTCTTTAAACTTGTGGTAATTGTAAGTTCCTCCGAAATGAAGATCTTTGATTGCTGCGAGAGAAGCTGAGTTAAGGTACTTCTGCAATTCTCCAAGGTCTCTGTTTGAGTAATTATCATGTTGTTCTATAGATTCTATTTCGTTCAGAATAAACGCCGGATGCATATTATTATAATTTATTGAGTTCATATTCACCTTCTATTGGTTATTAACTTGTATAGTTATTAATATATAGGAAGGTTTTAAATATATGTTAAATTAAATGTTAATGTTTAATTAATAACCTAAGATTTAAAATCTACTATTGATCTTTTAGGTCTTCGAGTTGTTGGTCGAATTGATTGCGCTTCTCTTCGACATCTTTCGATAGCTCTTCAAGTTCTTTGAACAGCTCCTCGATTTGGTGATGGTGAATAGCGATATTTTTGGAATGTTCCTTGATTAGGTCGCCCTGTTCTGCTTCGGATGCTTCAATAAGAAGGTTATTGTCAGTGTTGAGTTGTTTTTCGAGATTCTCGATTTTGTTCTCGACTGCAATCATCTTCTTTTTTAGAGGGGTCATTATTTTTGCACGTTCCTGAACGATTTCCGCGGAACGCTGTCGGTATTCTTGACGGCTCATCGTCTTGCCTCCTTTAATTTTTTCTTTTATCACATTGCCATCATTCCAGCCACCCCTATTGAGGAAGTCCAGGTAGTTTCCGGTGATGACATCTTGCGAATGGTTGTGGCAGACGATAAGTTTGGTAAGCGGAAGTTGCTTGAGAATCATTTCGCTGTGCGTGACGATGATAACGGTGCCGGGGAAGAGGTCTATGGCTGTGAGAAGCGCTTCAATAGACTCCATATCAAGGTGATGTGTCGGTTCATCGAGAAGCAGTAGGTTGCATGGCGTTGCCAGAATCTTGCCTAAAAGAACGCGGCTACGCTCACCCCCAGAAAGGACCGATATTTGCTTTTTCGCAGAGTCACCACTGAACATCATCACCCCACAAAGATTGCGAACTTTGCCTATATTGAGGCTTGGATTGGCAAGAGAGATCTCCTGTTCAACGGTATGGCCTGGGTTGAGACGGTCGATATTTGTTTGGCCGAAGTACCCAATCTTTATTTTTTCGGCGCTTTTAATCGTACCCTCTAATGCTGAGAGTTCCCGGGAGATGAGTTTCATGATGGTCGATTTACCACGGCCATTTTTTCCGACGATGGCGATGCAGTCGTCTGCGCTGATTTCAATACCGAGGTCATTGATCAGGTGTTTGTCACCGGGCGATGGTGTTTCGTAGGAGAAGTTTACCTCTTCAACACGAGCCATCTGTTTGCCGGGGAAGTCGGCATAGTCAAATGAAAAATCGAGGTCATCGAGAAGGGCGAGTTTTTCTAGTGTTGGCAACTTGTCGATGGCCTTGGCTTTAGACTGCGCTTGTTTGGCTTTTGTAGCTTTTGCACCAAACCGTTTGATAAAAGAATCGAGGTGCGCTTTTTTTTGATCGAGTTTTTGCCTTGTTCGTTCATGGATCTCTTCTTCCTGTAGGATTTGCTGGAAGATCTCTTCAGTACCCCCCTTTAGTTTACGGATTTTATTTCTGTGGATGGCGAGAGTGTGGGTTGTGACGCTATCCATAAATTCACGGTCGTGGGAGATGACTATGAGTTCTTTTCTCCACGATTTCAGAAATTTTTGTAGCCAGCGGATAGAGATGATATCGAGGTAGTTTGTCGGTTCATCGAGGAGCAGGCAATCGGGATCGGAAAGGAGAACTTTGGTTAGGTGTAGGCGAAGCTGGTAGCCTCCTGATAGTTCATTTGGATGTTGGGAGAGGTTGTCATCGTTGAACCCTAATCCAAATAAGATCGCTTCTGCTTTGTATAGGGAATCTTTCTCTTGTTCGGGAAGACCGAGGGCCGCTTCGGCGATGATCGTCTCTTCGCTAAAAGTGATATGTTGATCGAGGTATCCAATGGAATAGTGTTTTGGGAGGTTGACATCACCCTCGTTACTCTCTTCTTCGCCGATGATCAATCGAAAGAGCGTCGTTTTTCCTGAGCCGTTGCGGCCGACGAGACCGCATTTTTCGCCTTTATTGATGGTAAAACCAACATTTTCAAAAACTATTTGATCGCCGAAGTGTTTGGCAAGGTTATTAAATTGTAGCATGACAGGTTGTTCTCTCTGGTTAGTACTGCAATGATAGCGGATTGATCAATAAAAATAAAAAGAAGAAGTAAAATCCTTTGCAAGTTTTGTGTTTGACAATGATCTTAACTATTTTTACAGGATGAGAAATTTTTTATCGTGCTGACATTGTTGTTGATGATAGCGTAATTGTAGAGGTGACATGTTGTAATGAGTTAACTCCTGAACATTCAGTGTTGTTAAGTTAAAATAATTATTTATATAAAAAAAACTCCCAGTTACCGGAGAGGTCGCCCGCAGACCCCGATTGCCACCCCAAACCGCAGCTAAAACTTCTTTGAGTGCGTCAGATACGACTGTAGCGACGCAGGGAAAGACTCCGTCTTACAGGAAGTAGATGGCGTGCTCAAAGAAGTTTTAGCTGCGTATCATCCCATATAAACAATTCATAATGTAAGCTAATATGAAGCAATGGATTTTTATGAAAAATCCTTGTTCCGTATTCACTCTTAAATTCCTTGGGAATAAATCTGTTATGCAGCTAAAAGCAGTATCAACTATTTGTCGTTTGCTACTTATTTCTTTTTCTTCGTTTTCAGTACGTTTTCGATTTTTGGCTTTAGAACCTCTTTTAGGAAGAAATTGAATATTTTCATCTCCAAAAACATCTTCAAGTTCAAAGCAGTTATACGCA
>JAJFMC010000095.1 GCA_021772365.1 Chlamydiota bacterium | reverse complement strand
TAAAAATCCATTGCTTCACATTAGCTTACAGTATGAATTGTTTATATGGGATGATACACAGCTAAAACTTTTTTGAGCACGCCATCTACTTCCTGTAACTCCTTGGAAAAGACGGAGTCTTTCCCTGCGTCGCTACAGTCGCATCTGACGCACTCAAAGAAGTTTTAGCTGCGGTTTGGGGTGGCAATCGGGGTCATAGCAAATTTAGTCATAGGGAGAATAGCAAAATATTTGGGCTATTTTTGCAATTCCCTCTATAAATACTTAATTTCATAAAGCATTCGGTGATTCATCGAGTGCTTTTTCATTATAAGGAATTGCAAAAATCTGGCTCAACGGATTGTATACCGATCGTGATTTAGGCTTTCTCAAATTCCAATTCTTCATTCACGATCAGTATATAAATATATGCATCAATGATCTTTGTCAGATCTTCTTAATACACTTCGAAACCTTCTATCAATTTTTAATTAAGATATTCTAACTAAAATAACAATTTGACGTTAATATAAAATCTACAATATAATATATACATAAGGTATTTACATTTTTTCTATATATAGAAAAAAGGAGGGTTATATGCCAACAGTAGGTGGTTCAGGTGGATCAGAAGGAATTGATCAAAGCCCAAAAGAAATTGACCCTAAAACTAAACAATCAGTTTCAAGAGATCATTTTCCAGCTTCTTCATCCGACAGTTCAAGCACACCAGGGTTAGATCGACATAAGGCAGTAAAAGGAGTAAAAGATACTACAAAAGGTGGCCCCAGAGAAGAAGTGTTTTTAAAACAATTCTCCAAAAAACAGAGTGGGGGGCTAAGAGATTCGTTTGGAGGTTTTACTGATATACCTTTGCTGGGCGGGGATTCAATAAGATCATCTGTAGATAATTATTTTGAATTCGAAGCTGGAATATCTTCGCCTATAGAGAAGAAATATACTTCCGACCTCTTGACAAGGGGGGAGCTGGAGGCAAAAGAACAAGCTTTTAAAACAGCTGCCTTGGTGATGGTATTCCTAGCACAAGATAAAAAGGGAGTACAAGAAGGCGAGAAGTCTCATACTGAAGTATTCCAAAGAATGGCAAAAGCAACAAAAGATGTTTTTAATGAACTTGATCCCAACAAAAAAGATGACCAAAAAAGGTTAAATGCTTTGGGATTTCAGTGGCAAAAAGGGTTTTCTCCAGTCACAGGAGGTATGGGACGCCTACCAACAGTGGGTGTAGACATACGAAAGAAGTTAACCGAAACTCAAGTAAAAACTCTGAAGAATAAAGGTGTAGAAGGTCTCGAGGCAGGTAAAACACTGAAAGAATGCGGCAAGACAGATCTCGACATTATCACGACTTTTGGAGGAAAAGAAAAGGTTCCCAAGGATTTACAGTCAGAATGTGATGAAACTTTTGACTCATGCCAACCCTTTGGCACTGGACTATTTAAGGATGTACCCTCCGAAATGGCTACAGATGTGGAAGTGAAACTTACTGACATGTCATTTGAACAAGCTGGATTGAGTGAACAAGACGTGACCAGACTTTTTGCACCGAAAAAAGTTCCTAAGGAGTATCGAGTTGGAGGAGAACTGTCGGGAAAAATAGACATGAATATCAAGTTAGATGAAAAATTGATTGGACTTATTAAGGGTAAGGGAGTTAGAACGGATAAACAGCTAGAAAGTTCTCGAGGTCAAATTGAAAGTGATATCAATATAGCGGCACGCAAAAACAACCGTTTAAGAGCGAAAAACATTGCACATAACAATAAGGTAAAAGAAGGTCTAATGGATATGTTAACCTTTATGGAGGATAGCGCAACTTCTCATTTTGATCCAAAAAGAAATGCTACAGCTTTAAAAACAGCTTCAGTACAAGTCTACTCAACAATAGGTCAATTTTATCACGACCACATTCTAGATGGAAAGGGTGATGCTAAACTTAGAAAAGCGTTTATAGCAAATGGACTGTGTACAGATAGAACACTTGAAATGATCAAAGAATTTGATAAATCAGGAAGAGAAAGCCCACTATTGGCAGAGGTCAAAAACTCAGATATCACAAAGGCTCTATCAGAAGCGGTTCTGTCTGCAGGAGATGACAATGCCCTTAGGTCCAATTTAGAAGTTCTTTTTTACAACAGGCTAGCAGAAGTTAATCAAGAACAAAACTTGGGTCTTAATGATAGTGAACTTAAAGGTATGGCCAAAGAATTGGTTCAAGAGTATGGAGAAGGGTTAAAAGATTTTAAAACAAATCTTGCGTTAAGTAACCCTCGAGGTCGAGAAAAAATAGCGTTCGGAACCGGTGAAGAGTGGAGGACCTTACTAGCGAAACTTGCCAGAGGATCAGAAGGGAAAAATGAATCTGTCATGAATATGATTAATGGTAGTGATGATCAACTCGCTGAAGAGATAGTCAGAGATTGTAATGAAGTAGTAGACAAACACTTTGCTGATCCAGAGACAGTCGCTGGTCTAAGAAGTGGACCACCACCTAAAACATTGGTACGAGGTGGATCAGGTTTAGATTCTAGTTTAGTTAATCTTCTTAAAAATCCTCTTAAGTTAATTCAGCAGCAAGCTGCAGAAAGTGGAGGCGGATATCCGGGAGTCAGTGTTGTACTGGATCAAATTCTGGATGCAGGTATGGTAGAAGCCCTGAAGGGAAAGGTCATAAGAAACGATAAGGGTGCGCTAGTCAAATGGGATGAGGCAGAAGGAAAGACACTCAAAGAGCTAGGTGTATCGTCAGATAAAGCTATTGAACTTTTAATCCTCGAAGCATTTGGCAATGATATAGCAAGGGTTTCTAATGACCTTAAAGCTGACTATACCATTCGTTTGGACCAAAAACTCGATGATGAGATAATAGCAGCCTTTAGCGAATTTGATGCTCTTATTGATGCTGATGAAAACGAAATCATCTTAGAAAAAGGAAAAACACTAAGTCAATTAGGTGTGAGTGCCAAAGATATCATAAAACTATGCGGTGGTTCTATGGCTAAAGTCCCGAAACAGCTTCGTGAACAAAAAATTGATGTAAGCAAAGGCATTACCTTTGAAATGTATAATAAATTAAGTAGTGAGCATACAGGAAAATTCCATATTCCATTGACAGCTAAACAAAAGCTACTTTACGGCCTGACAGACAAGGAAACTAAAGGTGATGGTCTCGACGTCCTCAGTAGTGGTATATCAGAAGAGTTAGGACAAATAGATGTTCCCTATAACAAAGCTGTTCGAGGGCAAATGATTAGATTTGCAGATTTTGCAAACCAAGACTCTGTGAAGAAAATTATGGCCGATTATAGTATTCGAACAATTTGTAGTATTTCAGGGACCACACTTGATGGTGTCGTTGGAGCTATAAGTTGTATGAAAAAAGAAGAGGTAGAAGGTCTTCTCAAGGCTATTCTCGACCACGCAAATTCTTTACCCGATTTAGTTACAGCTAGCGATATTGCTAATCCAGATGCTGATGGAAATACATTAACAGATCAAGAAATTCATGATAAAGCCATTAAGGAAAACAGGAGAATAATGAGAGATGGAGGTCATAGTGGCCTGGAGGCTTCTAACGGTGATTATGGTGAAAAGGCAAAACATTTTCTAAGTTGTTTTGGAACGTTAATGCAAGGAGGACGATATCATACTGTTGGTGAAGTCATCGGTGGTTTGTTTATTGCTGCAAGAGGTAAACTCGCAAGTACAGAAGAAAACCGTAATATCGATAAAAC
>JAJFMC010000094.1 GCA_021772365.1 Chlamydiota bacterium | reverse complement strand
AGGTTATCAGCTTACCGCCTAGGCGGTAAGCTGATAACCTAGTGATTATTAGGTAGCGTTGTTTGTTGAGGAGACCTCGTCGCTTTGTGTGTCGGAAGATACCTCGTCTTCTTGCTGAGGTTGTGCTTCTTCAAGAAAGGGTTCTTCGGCTGAAAAAGGCTCGCTAACTAGCGGATCTTCTACCTGCTCAAACTTTTGGCGCTGTTCCATAATTTGCTGCTCCTTCTCCTCACTAAAATGTGCGGGTTCACCGAAGCATTCGCTAACACAACATTCTCCTTCAATCGCTTGATCGACATCTTCAATTGTTTGATCGACATCTTCAATCGTTTGATCGACATCTTCAATCGTTTGTTCAACATCTTCAATTGTCTCTTCTTCAGAAGGTTCTTCTTTCTTTTGTTTTGCAGAACCGACAAAAACACCTTCAAAAAGCTTATTATCCTTATATTTTTCGATAGTCTCGGAAATAAGGTTCGGCGGTGGTGGTAATAATGAATTCAGCACTACTGTTGACATTTCCATATCAGCAGTTTTTTCCGTTGGTAGCTCCCTACTTCTTGGTTCTGGTAACTTGATGGGTTTATTAGCCATTGGCGGAGGTGGGATGAGTGGAATATCAGTAGCGATCAGTTGTTCTGAATCATCCTCGGATTGCTCATCACCACGTTTTCTTCTCCTAAAGCTACGGCGTCTATCACGCTTACGCTCGGTCTGGCGACTAGGTTGCTGCTCCTGATCCTCTGATTTCTGCTGTTTTTCAGTAGTTTTCTCAGTATCTTTCGCTACTTTTTCCTTTCCACCACCGATTTTAATCGAACGGTTCATTCCTACATTTTTTAGGACCATACGGGCTTCTCTGACTTCAAGAACTTCATAATCTGAAGCGGGTACTAAAAATGATTTAGGTTTTTCTTGTGAGCGGAAAAAGAATGTGTTTCCAAAAGAAACGACTTCGATTGCATCGACAAAATACTCTTCTTGTCCAGCACCTTTGCTGCTACGAATGACCAGTTTACACCCTTCCTTAGCGGTGATCACTGTTTGAATAATTGGTTGGCGTGTGAAATCCACAGATATACTTCCATTTTAAAAGTTTAAACATGCGGCTCAGTTAATTATGAATGATTGGTCTGCTAGCAAAAATTCCAAATGACAAATTCAAGGGGGCAGGTATCATTCTTTGTTACCAAAAACTCGCTGGCGATAAGCGCTGTAAACATCAGTAGAGTAATAACTTTTACCATTAGCGGGTCTTTGGCGATAATGTTTAAAACAACATTAACGAGCCATTATTAATCAATGTACTGCAAGTGTTCTCTCCTTCGATGCAATAAATACAAGAAGGTCGATAACACGGCATGAGTAACCCATTTCGTTGTCATACCACGATACAAGCTTGTAAAACCTAGAATTTAAAGAAATTCCGGCACCTTTGTCAAAAATTGATGAATGTTCATCTCCGATAAAATCAGTTGAGACGACCTCTTCATCACAATAAGCTAAAAATCCTTTCATAGGACCTTCGGAAGCTTTTTTCATTTCTTGACAAATCTCTTCGTACGTGGTGTCACGAGATAGTTTTACTGTAAGATCTACCACCGATACATCAGCAGTAGGAATTCGAAAAGCCATTCCTGTCAGCTTTCCCTTCACTTCCGGCAAGCATAAAGCTACGGCTTTCGCTGCTCCTGTGGAAGCTGGAATAATATTTTGCGAGGCGCTTCTTCCACCTCTCCAATCTTTATTCGAAGGACCGTCAACAGTAGGTTGTGTTGCAGTCATCGCATGAACTGTGGTCATCAGCCCTTCTTCGATACCAAAATTATCTAATAAAACTTTGGTTACAGGTGCCAAACAGTTTGTTGTGCATGATGCATTGGAGACAATAGTATCTGTTGTAGGATCATATTTTTCGTTGTTCACACCCATTACAAATGTAGGGATATCTCCCTTTGCCGGTGCGCTGATGATGACCCTTTTGGCTCCTGCACGTATATGCTTGCCTGCATCCTCTTTTGTTTTAAATAGTCCTGTCGACTCAATAACATAATCAACACTTAGCTGTCCCCAAGGAAGATTCTCCGGGTCACGTTCGGAAAAAACAAGAACACGTTTACCATTTACAATGATAGCGTTGTCTTCTACTTCAATAATACCAGGAAAACGTCCGTGGGTGGTGTCATATTTTAGTAAGTATGCTAAATTGTCAGCAGGCACCAAATCATTGATAGCGACGATGTTAAAATCATCACGGAGTATTGCTTTTCTAAAAACAAGTCTTCCGATACGTCCAAAACCATTGATAGCTATGTTAAATGTCATGGTACTGTACCCCCTTCACAGTGTTTTGAATTAGTCATCATAATAGAGAGAGACATGTAAAGTAAAGGAAAAGAGGGAGGAGAGGTGAATTTAGAGACTAAGACAAACAGAACACTAGGTTCCTTTGCGATTGCGCTATACCGATTATTTTTCAAAATTTTATTTTTTATTCGAAAAAAGTGCTTGGTATCTGGGAAATCGTAAGTTGATGAATATTAAACAATATTGATCGACTTACGATCTCCCAGACACGAGGCTTTCTCAAAGCCAAAAT
>JAJFMC010000093.1 GCA_021772365.1 Chlamydiota bacterium | reverse complement strand
TCAAAGTCTTGAGTATCAAATTTTATCTCACAGGACAAGCACCTGATAAACACTCTTCTTCTAGGAGTTCGTCTTCCATCTCTATGCCTTCGTAGTCAATCGTACTCAACATAGAACAGTAGGTGTCATAATCTTCTTTTGTAACAACTTCTTGTGGTAGGTAAGCATATCCCAAGTCTTCAGCATTCTTGGTTGGATCATTGCGGAAAATAAAGGATACTCCCATATAAGAGTCCCAATTTTCCATAAACCAATCAATTATCTCCGGAACTTCCGAAGGATCATAAGAAATAGTGTTAGAAACATTCTGCTCTGACCATGTTTCTTGTAACATCCTGTACCACTCAAGTTGTGAAACTGCAGAGTCGCCGTTCACTTCTACTTCTTCGACTTTCCCATTTTTCCTCGTTACAGTCTTTCTTGTAAATGGTACATTTTCATACTTGACGGGGAACTTCACTAGCACAGACTCCGGCTCATATGGTTTTTCGACAACTGTATAACCTGCTACGCGGAATCGATCGACGAGTGGGTCATGTCTTGAATACGTGATGTTATTAAATATGAAGCGTCCAAGTGGCATATGCACACCTTCAGGAACTTCTCCCCACTCCTCGGTCCCCATAATTTTACTGAGGGTACCGCTGGGCTTCACGCAAGTCACATTCTTTGGTAAAGGAGAGTTCAGTTCATTAGCCATACTATAAGCTGCACTGACAGTTATGTTACGCATGCGCTTATAGTCGTAGCTAGAAAGATCGGGTCGTGCACGTATTCCAGTTAATCCAACACCACAGAGATGTAGAAAATCATTATTCAGATGCCAAGCTTCTTGGAGGATTTCATCACGTAGATCGACCATTGTCTGTCGATAATTCATTCTAGCGGCCAAGCGTAAAGCATTTTCCAGCCCAACTTTGTCCCCTTTAAAAGCAAGGACATTGACTTCGGTCAAATTACAAAAACTTTTATTCCCTAAAAGAATTTCTACACATGGGTTGCAACCTTTAAACCATGGAGCGCGTCTTTCAGCTTCTGCAGCATTGATAAACCCTGGTTCAGACCCCCCTGAGTCGAGCATGAGCTGAAAGAGGCTTTCGAGTTCTGCACGTGATGGCCTAGTGTAAAAGAGGAGACTATTATTAGATTGCTGACGGTGTGATTTATCGTTAAGCCACCATTCTTTTTTAGCTATGGCAAACTCTTCCCACTCAGGCTGCCCGTATTCGAATAGGGCAATTTGCGCAGAACGTCTGCTAGAGAGAATCGTACCTAACCAGTTGACCATATCAAGAATATCGATACGTGTCAGCAACTGATCAGCGCGGTTCGATAGAATTTGTGCAATAGCTTTGAATGCTTTAGCAATTTGTTCATCACCAGAAGATATCCATCCATAACCTTTTAGGCGAGAGCCTGCTGGCCGAATTTCGGAGAAGTCGAGGATGAGAGTCCTTGCAGGAAATTTTCCTGCCACCAATTTACCGACGGCTTTTGCCCATGCAACAGCGGAGTCTCCAAGTTTAATTGTCCATGTGTAGGTTTCAGGATCGTATGTTTCGATGTTGTGTGTGACTCCACCTTTCCCTGTACGGTTGGATCGGATGACTTTAATTTCCTGAAGTGGACAACGAAATCCGTTGAGGGTACCGGTGACAGGTTTAAACCCAACGCCACAGCCTTGCAGAAGTAGCCATAGAACATCAACAAGATCATAAACAGTTTCTACGTGTGTGAAAGAACAGTTGAACATGCAGGATTCTCTTTTACGGCTGAGTTCTGTTCCTCCTAACCACAAAGTTCTTCCTGCTGGGGCAATGCGTCTTTCTAGGATCAATTGACGACACTGTTCAAGTTCGTGTTCTTCTCGTTCGTTCAGTGGACGATTAAGTGAGCGCTCCCATAGCCACTGTTGGTGGCTGATGACTCTATCGACAACTTGTGTCCAGCTTTCTAAACGTGAATCTCCACCTTGAATTGGTCTGTGGTATGTACGCAAAGCTGTAGCCATAGCTCGCGATGTTGGTTTGGTCATGATCCCATCTCCATAAAGTTCTGTTTAATGATTCTCAAGAACCTCTTATAAAAGGCTCTATCATATTATGTCTTTTCACCGGTTTCTAGCACTGCCTGTTTTACCCTCCGACTACAACATCTTGTAGTTATAACGAAGGACAACCACAACAGGTTGTGTTTTTGATTACTTTTGGTATCTCTCTTTTTGGTTTAAAAGTCAAGCTCCGAATTCTTTTAGACCCCCTCCTGAGCACCCTCTGAAGGCTATCATAACATTTTGTATTTGAACAAAATAAGCTGATAAAAATTTTTGAGCATTTTTTTTGAAATCTGTTGAATATGAGAAGATTGGGAACAACCCGTTCCTTAATTTCAACCTATGCTATTTATATTTATTGTTTTACAATAGAAAACAGCTTATCTAAGTCTAGATCTTCTTTATTAAACGGATTGGTTATAACATTTTTTGAACGTTGTTCAATTATCGCCATAAGCTGCTGTTCTTCGTTTTCTTGATCCTGACAGCTGTAGTAATCTAGGCATACAGTTAGAAGATCTTGAAAATCCTCTTCACTTTCGAGGAGATCTGATGTTTGGAGTACAAGATCGCTAAATGACTCTAGGTCGCCATCTTGTACCATTTCTGACAGGAGTTCCAAGTTAAACTGCAAGTCATTTTCAACAGAAGCTTCTTCTGCAAGTTGACGTACAAGAATTGCTGCACTTTCGGGATCTGAGTGTGTCAATACACGTACCCGTAAGAACTCAAACCATTTGTCATCTTCTACGTAGTCGATAAAGCCATCAAGAAGTTCGGAAGCATAAGAAAAATTATGGTTATCTACTTGCTCGGTAATAAAATCATAGAGAAACGTTTCAATATCATTGGCACACCCCTTATTGACCGAATGTAAAACTTCAATGGGATCACCACCCTGGTCAGCATTTTCATCAAGAATGACCTGAAGGTTCGCAAGGACATCTTGAATATCTTCAACATCTTGTGCTTGGTTTCGGTCATATAGAAAAATTTGGTGATCCAACTCATCACAAAAAACAGAAAGGCATGGTTTGTCTGTTTCAAAGCGTCGCCAAAGTTCGAAGGCTAACAAGTAAACGCAATCTTCAACTTCTGGGATTACTTGCTCTTGATCTATGAGAGACTCTGTAAGTTCTTCAGGAGTGTCATATCCCTCAGCAACGGTACAAAAACTTTCTTTGTTAAAGTCGAACCCGAACTCCCTTAACTTACTAAATATTAACGGCATAGACATATCTCGGTAATTTTCTACCTGCCACTCATCAACCTCAATAGAGGGATCTATTAACCAATTCATTCGCAGAGAGTTGTATAAGGCTCGTTTATCTATATCCATGCTTGCTGCTTAGGGTTTACGTTACTGTTTTACAAGCTACATGATAACAGACAGAGGCTCAAACTGAAAAGCAAAAAGAGCACAAATCGGTCATTTTCACTCATACTCCCTCTTGAAGGCTGTTAGTTAAGTAGGTTGAAGATATATTTTATAAATCATCATCCAGCGCAAGCATATCTCTCTTTGTTCCTCCGCATAATTTAGAATCTCTTGTGTTGACCATTTACCAAATAAAATAATCTCCTCATCAGTTAGACGATAAGCAACAGCAGAAGCTACTGAATCCTGACCACACACCTTCTTTAAATGATTCAAGCACATTTCGAATTGTCGGTGCCTTTTATTAAGTCGAAAAAGGCCATAACCGATCAATAGTAGAGGAATGATTTTTAACCACATCATTTGAAAAAAAACTTGCTCATTTCCAAAAAAAACAAAAAACAAATCAGCCAGAAAAATCACGAACAAGAGAAGGACAAACACTCCGGACTCTATAGAGTTTTTTACAATAGGACCCAGCCAACGTCGATAGCCAGAATTTGAGGTACGATAGGCAAGAACCTCTTCAAAAATAGGTTCTTCGAAAGCCATACGTCCCACGTGGCACATTTCGTGAGCAATAATTTCTTTTTTATCGAGAAGACCATAAACACTTTCGTTATCACTAAGCGACCTACGCAATTGAAGGATAGCAGAAAGAGGGCTTTCCTCATCACACTGAAAGATCCATGCACAACCACCATGCCAAAAAGACTGTTTGTGGTTGTCGTAAATGACTGGCACCCATTTAGGTGAAAAATCATATAAGTCTTTTGTTGGTGTACACACCTCTTCCGGTAGAGATCTTTCCCCTGCATGATAACAAGGTAAGGAAATTCCAGTTGTATTGTTTAGGTGGTCTTGAATCTGTAAACAGTAGTCGACGCGTCGTAAATATTCACTTTCTGATTCACTAGGTCCCGGTATGAGTCCCTGTTGATTGTAGCGACTCAGATCTTTATCATTTATCGTGGTGGTCATGTTATTCACTTACAATTATTTCACTATTCATCAAACTTTTAAACTATTAACGGTTAACTCGCAACGATTCAAGTAAAAATTTCTTCTCTGCAAAGACCCTGATTGATACCCCAAACTTGTCGTAAACGGTCTTTTTTGCGCCCAGATGCGTAGCCTCAATTTGAAGGTAAGGGTTCAACCCCTTACCGAAAATCGAGGCTTAGCAGATGGGTGTAAAAAAATCGTTTACGACAAGGAAATGTCTGTATAATGTTTTTTTCGAATCAGAACAGGAGAATATTATGAACGACTACGCTACATTGGTTTACGTTATTAGTGATGACTTACTTCGAACCTTAAAAGTTAATGATGATCCACAAGTACATATGACAAATGCTGAG
>JAJFMC010000092.1 GCA_021772365.1 Chlamydiota bacterium | reverse complement strand
AAAGACAAACAAATTGCAATTATTAACACAGAATGCGTAAACACCTGGCCAGTCAATCACCTAGCTCTTATCAAATACCTCGATTCAGAACAGCGTGTCTATTGGCAGCAGCTGATCAAGTCCCAACATTAACACTCTTTTTGCTATCCAATTATGTTAACTTAAAATAGTTGCTTTCCTCACAAAACCTACTCGGTGATCCAGAACCTTTTTAAAACAATCATTACGTGTCAATCAGTGGTGAGGCCATATTTTTTTGCAATTGAATGAAAATATCCACCAAACTCATGCTTTTGTGTTTCTGAGATGTTCATGAGCTCATTAATAGCACAGATATCATAGGCTTGCCCTCATCCACCTGTCGTCGTAATGCGTTGTCAGCACGGATGAATGGCGAAGCCATGACATTAAACGAGCCTGGGCGTGTAGGGCGGAGTGAAACGGAGCCCGAAACCCCAGGAGCACGCAAAGCAAGCCATCGAGTGCTGAAGGCACGACATAAAAATTTCTGTAACGCAATACTTATGGGTAAATGTATGGGCCGCATACGCATCAACCTAAGCCCCCGATTGCCCCTTTCACCTAGGAAGATTAGATATCGTTCCACGGATGTAAGATCAATTTTCCAATAAAAAATGGAGTGGAATCTTGGAGAATCTACTTACGTAAAAATCAATATTTTAGTCATGGACAACATCTTAATAAGAGTTAGACTACCGCCCATGTCTGTGGAGAGTTCACCTAATCAGTTTCTTCAAGAAGTTGAAATCTGTGGTCGCCATACCACGCTTTCGAAGGGATGGAGGCAAGTCGCCCCATGCCGAATGTTGCTGTTGTCATTGCATAGGTATTTGCTTCTTCTACTTCCTTGAGTTCTTTAAGGTACTCTTCCTCTGTCAATCGATTTAACCGTACAAGTTCATGTTCATTACGCAGAAGATCTCTCTGAAGATCTGATTTTCTATCATAGAGCTTTTCAAGTTCCTCTTTTTTCTTATCAGAAAGTTCATCACCACGCATCTTCTGAAACCAGGATAAGCTCTTTGAACGAATATTCTCATCGAGGTCAGAAATCTCTTTTTGTAACCTTGAGATTTTATCAGCTAGCTGTTCTTTGGTCATCATATGCCTAAATGAAAATACTCCCTTCACTATACTTGTAATGCCACTTAGGGAGTTAGGGATCACCTGTGCAAGCCAATGCTTATCAAGTGTTTCATCAGCGACATTCAAAAAATGCATCGTACTACGCCCTATCCCTTTGAGATAACGGCGAATTTCTGACTGCTCGATTTCTGGATGCAGAACTTTCAAGGGTTGAATCTGCGCTCCTTTGGCATACACCAGATTACAATGCTTATCTAAAGCATCATACACGGAATGTTGATTGGAACAATGGTTCTTGACCTCACCAAAAATCACACGCTCTTCACCAATGAATCCCCTACCGAGCTTTGTCTGGCCCGATGTTTCAACAACATCCCCTCTAACAAGAGAGTGAAAAATCCATCCTCGTTTAGCTGCGCCAATACCTTCAGGTCCAAGTAACTCTTTGAACGTATTAGCGGCCTCTTTCGTCATGCCTGCAGTGTTGAACGTCGTACAATTGATCGTATTCACCAAAGGACTCTCACAATATGCCACAGCAAGCTGAGTGCAGCCATTCATCGAATCGGCACCCCCCAAGCTATGCCCTGTAGTCCATATATCGAACGTCATATCTCCCAATCGCTCCATCACGGGATCACACAATTTCTTCATGAGTCCGGCTTGTTCTTCAGATAACCAAAAACTATTACCCGGACCAATCACTTCCATATCTCTAGAGTAAGAATTCGACTGTCCAATCGTTCCTTGGAATGAAATCCAGAGCGGGACACTTTCTCCCTTTTGAGAATATTTTTCCGTGTCTAGAGGTAAGAACACTTGACAAACAAGACCTTTTTCATTGTATAGCTCACACAGTTCCCAAACAATCGACTCCCCACCGGATAGAGACTCGACGAGCGATCCTTTTCGTATAGCTTTGACAGAATCATCTTTCAACTCACCAGTAATGTCATCGAGGAAAATACTTCTCTGTAATACATGTTTATTCCAATACCCCACCTTACGAGCAAAAAACTCTGGTAGCTTCATTCTATTCGAGTACTCTTCAACAGACATCACCTGATCTTCAACCCGATGATAGGGGTGTTTTTTCAAACCGTTTAGTAAGGAACGAGTCGATTCTACAGTTTGCTTTTCAGGGCTTTTCAACAATTCACTGAGTAGCGACCAGTAGCTTGCATATTGCACGCAGTGCTCTTGAGAATAATAGGTCATTGACCCTGCGTGCATATGATCCAGCTTATGAATCAACGTAATCAATAAAGCCTTATCTTTTTGACCCCATGAGATCACCGCTGCAGCAACATTAAGGAAATTGATATAATAGTCTGAGTTAAATTCGTAGGTAGGCGTTTTGCTGAGAATAAATCTTTGAAGGGTACTGATAGCATCTTCATCACTTATGACAATTTCATCATCGCCTTGCCATAGGATCGCCGATTCCATATCAGCTAATGTTTCTAAAGCAATTTTTCGTAAAGTTTGGTGTTTGGTTTCTTCGGGTAGTGTCTCCAAATATTCAGCTGTAACATTATGCTTATCTAGTGTCACCGGTATAGAAAAATACTCTAATATACGGCGTCCATCAGGGGCTTTTCTAAAGTGATTTAAAAGCTCTCTTGGCGACAGTTTTTCAAAACCACTTTGCTCTTTTAACCAATTCAATTCTGTAGCAGAAACATCTGTTGCAATCGCACAAATCAATAGTTTCAGTGTCGTTCTATCAACAACCTCTACACCTTCCTCGAGGTATGTACCAAATACTTTAGAAACTAACGATTCACCGTAAATTCCATTAAGGATCAAATGCAGGGGTTCAGTAGTAAAGGCCAAATATCCTGAGTTGAATAGATCATCAATGTTTTTTTCGCCTGATTGTTCTACCAGGCATAACTGCTGTTCGAATTCGCTTTTTAACTGTCCAATGCGTTCAGAAAAACCGGGGTATGTAGCTAGGTAATCGGCCTGAACAGCCGTTAAACCTTTCAGAAGATTAACATACAATTTTTCCAACTCGTCCTTATCGATCTTTCCTTCTTTTACCACTTCCACTGTTGCTTTTAGCTGTTGATGAATGAAGTCTAATACTTCTGTTTGAACTTTCTCATCAAAAGTTGCAAACATGTAAGTTGAGGTTCTATATAGTTTTTCTCCATCCACATAAATAAATGAACGAGTCGGCTGGTAGTGAAGTAAATCCCCTAACGAGTCTTCAATCCCAGCAACAAAAGACATAACTTTTGACACTGATTCACTCTTTTTTGGAATCTCATAGGAAATAGAGAAAAGACACTTTTCAGATATCGTCCGAAGATGAGATTTTATAAATTTCATTCCCTCATTGATAGTTTCTTTATAACCCTTTAGCAATACCAGTGTATTAAAATGCTTGCATTCAGTCATCGACTCAATAGTCGTTAAAACACTTTTAAGTTTGCTATAATCTTCGTAAAGAGAACCAATACTCCCCTCTCCCTCTTGTTTTTCATGAATTGTTTCTTCAATAGCTCTCTTGACCTCTAAAAATTGACTAAAAAATAAACAGTACTCTTCATTTAATGAATGGAAGAGTTCTTCCCTATTGAGTAAACTATCCAACATGTTAACAAACTCGATCGTTGGGAAACGTAGTTGAGAAACCTCTTTTAATAGATATGAACGGGCTTTTTTGGCAATACACTTCAAATGATCACTAGACAGTCCCGAGGATGATGTATTAAAACACAACTCCTCGTCATCGTTAATTGATAGGTGACTTCCTTCTGAGCAATTTTCGAACATCCAAGACTCATAAGCTTCACGGTACTCAGCAATCTGCTTTGCAATTCCTGGCACCAAGACTTCATAGGTACGACTAAATGCGAAAGAAGGACTTTTATGCATTTCATGTATTTTTTTCAGTCCTCGTAGAAATGAGAGTTTTGTCCGCTGCACCCCTAGACAGTCAGCAGATGATTCCGTACTTACGGCTTCTGATAAGTGTGAAATTCTTTGGAGGACCTTCTCTTCAGCCTCTTTGTGAACGTAAACTTTACCATCAAAATACCTTGTCTCATGACTACTAGAAAGTAAACTGCTATCAAAAAACCAGCTCAGCTGATAAGTTTCTAAGCTTCCATCCTCGTTAACACGAAGACTCTCTTTCTCATAACCACAGACAATATCAATATCTCTGAGAATTAATAAACTTTTATAGGGTGAATCTTGAATAGTCAATTTAATACCTCTCAATTTTAATACACAAAGTAGCTTACAATATACATTGATATACATCAAGATATTAAAAAAAACAATCAATGGACTCCAAGTACTATCTAACGGTTAATTTAAAACAATTAATTTTAACTAAAAACACTCGGTTACCTAGTAGGTCGCTCGAAAGGTTTTAGAAAGTAAATAATTATTTTAATTTAACAATGTTAAATTCCGACCTTCACATCTTGAATTCAATCGAACAGCAAAGTATTCTGTGTATCAAGTTGAAATTAAGAGGGATCCCCCATGAGAAAGGTAGTTGTTTTTTTTTTGATCGCGTTAACACTAACAATCTTCACGGCAACAGCCTCTCTTCCACCCGACAATAACGTCGAAAAACTATCGTTTTTACAAAAAGTCCCCAAAGTCGACGCATACCTCTCTACAAACCCACAACTGAACAACCACCTCGAAAACGCTACTACAGACGAAAAAATAGCCATCCTTTCGACCATCGCCATTGGTCAGGGTGACAACCTATTCCACCCTTTTGATGGTTCCCCACAAACCGTCAATTCGCTGCAAAAACTGACAAAAATCCTCGTCGACACAGAGCGTTTCTATCTCAAAATCGGAGGGATCATCGGCTATCACGACACAGTCCAGTCTTTGATCGATGCAAATAACTCTCCTAACGAACAACTCCCCCCATCAAAGTATTACCAACCAAAAGGTATTTCACTTACGAAACCTTCGGAAGACACCGACTACGCTATCAAGCAATACATCCTCAACATGCCAGCTTTCGGTGAAATGTACCCAATAGGTGGAGCAGGAGATCGACTCAACCTCATCGATGAAGAAACAGGAGAACCCCTACCCGCCGCACTCCTCCCCTTCACCGGCCGCAATTTACTTTCCGGAATGATCAGAGATCTGCAATCAAGAGAATTCCTCTACCACAGACTGACGGGTAAACAGCAAATCACCCCTGTTGCGATGATGACCTCACTAGCGAAAGACAACCACAAACACATACTAGAGATTTGCGAAAAAGATTCGTGGTTTGGCAGACCTATAGATAGCTTTCGCCTATTCACACAAATCCAAGTACCCGTTATTTCCACTAATGGCGACTGGATGATGAAAGGGCCTTTGGAACTTAATGTCAAACCTGGTGGGCATGGTGTCATCTGGCAGACAGCAAAAGATAACGGCATACTCGACTGGTTTCATGAAGACAACAGGGTAGCACTGCTGTTGCGCCAAGTGAATAATCCTATTGCCAACACCGATTACGGCCTGTTAGCATTTTTGGGATTCGGCATCGACCAAGGGAAACAGTTTGGCTTTGCCTCCTGCCAACGAATAGTCGGCTCCGCAGTCGGCATGAACGTGTTAAAAGAAACGAAAGTAGATGATACGTACCGGTACTCCATTAGCAACATAGAATACACTGAGTTCAGCAAGTTAGGCATCGATGATACTCCCGTCGGAAAAGGAAGCCCCTATTCTTCATTCCCAGGAAACACCAATATCCTTTTTGGAAATATATCTACCATCGAGTCGTGTATAGAAAAATGCCCAATACCAGGGATGATCATCAATATGAAATCCCCTTTCACTCGCTACAAAGAAGACGGCACCTACGAGAGCATCAAAGGCGGCAGACTTGAATCTACCATGCAAAATATTGCAGACTTCATCACTGACAGCTATCCGGAAAGAATCGATCCCCCCAGTGCTACCGACCTAAAAACGTACCTGACTTTCAACCACACGAAACAGACTCTCTCAGTAACTAAAAAATCCTATACATCAGGTGGTCCCATAGCAGACACTCCTTCGGGAGGGTACTACGATCTTCAATCCAACTACTACGACCTCCTCACACAGCATTGCCAAATGGACCTCCCGGCACTCCCCTATTCTGCTGAATATGTAGAATCTGGCCCTGCGTGTAACGTCCTTATCCACCCCGCCATTGGTCCGCTATGGAGTGTGATCGCACAAAAAATTCGTAGTGGAAAAATCCATCCGGGTTCCGAGCTACAGTTGGAAGTCGCTGAAGTCGATATCGAAAACCTCAACCTCGCTGGTAGCCTGATCGTCGAAGCAACGCATCCACTGGGAAGTGTAAATGAAGACGGTATCATCACCTATGATTATGACAACGGAAAATGCACATTGATCAATGTGACGGTACAAAATGCCGGAATCAACAGATCGGCAAACAACACCTTCTGGAAAAATGAGGTGAAGAGAAATGAATCTCTACAGATCATCCTTCATGGACAAGCGGAATTTCACGCTGAAAATATCACTATTACCGGAAATCATCGTATAGAAGTCCCCGATGGCTACCGCGTCGTCGCCGAAGAGGTCGATGGCGAAGTCCAATTCATGCAAAGTTCCCTTACAAAACCCTCATGGTATTGGAGTTATACGTTCGATTCCAATGATCGGATTACCCTCCAAAAAAAGACTTAACCAAAAAGGTGACAGGGTCTAAAACGCTGCACACACCTGAAATTCAATAAAATCAAATCTTCTCCCGTTAGCACCAATGATTGTTCTAACCTTTATTAAAGCCATATTAAATTTTTAAATTTAACAAATTAACATAATATTTACCTCCTCATTATTTCACCTATACAAAGTTAAATTACAATAATAGATAACGAAACACTTAAATATAGGTAAATAACCATGTCAGCATTCAATCCCACAATAAGCTATCCTAATCCACTGGACCTCCCGATTTACGGGGGAGGAACGCAAGATTCAACAGAAAAGCTTCAAATTCTCAAAATAACTAGAGATAGCCTTGCTTCCGCTCTTGAACAAGGCGCACTGAAGGAAAGCGAATTCCAAAATACATTCCAAGAAATTCAAAAGCTCAACACTCAGATCATAAAACTCGAAAACCCCGTACTTCCTAACACCCATATTGCATCCCCTGTTAAACAAAGTTCCTCCACACCGACAGTCAAAAAAACACTAGAAATTAGTCAATGGGAAGGCGGTCCGTACTCACAACGAAAAGTCGTAAAAGGAGAGATGCAGGTACTTGATACTGTTGGTGAAGGTTCATGTGCTTTTCACGCATTACTTGGTAAGTACAACTCGAAACTAGGAAAATTCGAATGCAAAGACCATAAAGAGGTAAGGAAAGAATTTGCTCAACACTTAGAGAAGGGATTTGAAAAAGGTAACATACCTAAATCGATAGAAAGTGACATGCAAAGTTGGTGCCGTGATCCTGGTTACGCAAACATCCCAACGGAAGTAAAAAATGCCCCAGAGCTAAAGGGGCAATGGGACTTATTGAAGCAACTTATTAATCTAAAAATGGGAGATAGCGTTCTATTCAGGAACACTGTCAATGATATGATGAAAAGTAAAGTCTTTCAAAACAACTACCTAAATCACATTATAGAACCGAAAAGTTCGATGAGTATTGGTGAATTACAAGCTGCTGCTGACTGGAAAAAGATTCCGGTAAGGATCAATGAAGATCATCGCAGTATGGGCGTCTTACGACCCGACCATGCGAAGGTAGATAACGAGATTGAAATCATCATTTCCGATCACCACTTTTCAAGAGCGAACTTTATTCCTGCGAAATAAGTCACTCGCTTTTATTGTTCTCAAGAGTCTCGATAAGGTCATCGAGTTCCTCTTGAGGTAAGCAGAATAAAGGATCTACTGTCGACGGTCCACAATTTATCCTTTCAAAAACCCAAAAAGTAAAGTATTTGAATGTTTGGAATTAATCTTCCTGCCTTTCAGGCTGCGATATCTTAGGGGAATCACAACCAGGGCGTTGCCCCACCACCATTGAATTAAAATAATCAATTGCATGAAAAACTCCCCGTTACCGGACAGGTCGCGCGTCAGCGCTTTGGAGTAAAGTAAGAATTGCTTTTTTTGTTTATAGAGTACTGCTCAAGTAATTTTAATTATTGAAAAAAGCAATTCTTGCTTTAATCGAGTAGGTGGAGCTTTCGCTCCGACCTCTCACAGAACCGTACATACGGATCACGTATACGGCTCTTCACGTTAATTT
>JAJFMC010000091.1 GCA_021772365.1 Chlamydiota bacterium | reverse complement strand
GAATCTCTCTGGCTTATTTGGTAATAACAATCCTGTCTGTGTCGAATACTGTAGCGGTAACGGTGCATGGATTGCTGAAAAAGCGAAAGAAAATCCTGATATTAACTGGGTGGCCGTAGAGATTCGCTTCATGCGTACTCGCAAAATATGGTCTAAAATCAAAAATTACAACTTAGACAATCTCATTGTCATCTGCGGTGAGGGGATGCATGCGACAAGAAAATATTTTCCAGACTCTTCGGTTCAGCATGTATATGTCAATTTTCCAGATCCTTGGCCCAAGCGTCGCCATGCGAAGCACCGTATCATCCAGTCCGATTTTGTTAAGGAAATGGAGAGGATTACTATTTCTGGTGGGGAGCTGACCTTGGTGACGGATGACGAAACTTATTCAGAGCAAATGATTGATGTTGTGACGTCAAATCGGAGTTTTCAGTCTTTACTCCCAGAGCCTTTTTATGCTACGGAGACAAAAAATTATGGGATCTCTTGGTTTGAGGTGCTATGGCGAGAAAAAGGTAAATTGATACGTTTCCATCAATTCAGCAAAGTACCTGCGCTATGACATTTCTAGAGAAAGTCCTATCACAACAATTTTGTAGAGACGAGCTTGTAGACATCCTTAGTCGATATAATCGGTCCATCGGAAATGATGATATCGCTCAGAAAAACATCTTGAGACTACAGGAATCTAGTAGCGTGTGCGTGTTCACTGGTCAGCAGCTAGGGTTCATGGGTGGGCCCGCCTATACTTTATATAAAGCGATCGGTTGCTTACAGGCTGCCAAAGAGTTGGATGCAATTCCCATATTTTGGCTTGCTACAGAAGATCACGATATCGCTGAAATCGATCATACCTATACGATCGATAGTCTGGGGAATATCCAGAAGCATAAGTTGACATTACCTTCCGAAGGTATTGTGGAGGATCTTGTACTAACTCAAGAAAATATCGATGAAATTCAGGCATTTTGTGACCTCATAGGCATGACAGTGCCGCAAGGAAAGTACGCAGTTGGCGATTCTTATGCCAGAGTGATGGCTAACATCCTAGTAGAGAAATTTCATGGCACCGGGCTTGTATTCGTGGAACCTAGGCTAATCCGCCATCAGGCGGAAGAGCTGTTCATTCGCGAGATTCAAAACAGTAGGAAGGTTCGCGACATATTATTCCAAACGACAGAACGATTACTGCAACAGGGGCAGGTAACTCCGATAGAATTCCGAGATGGGGCAACGAACCTATTTTTTAAGGATTCTAACAATAGACGTCTAAAAGTCGTTCAGGATGAAGGGGAGTTTGTTGTTGGCGATCAACGATTTTCCGAAAGCGAGCTGGTTGATCAAGTACGTCAAGATCCATCGGCATTTTCCGGTAACGTTGCTCTTCGCCCTGTTGTTCAAAATTTCATTTTTCCAACAATTGCGTATGTAGGTGGACCTACTGAAATCGATTATTTCCGGCAGCTAGAAGGTTTATTTCACTACCACAATTTAGCTATGCCACAGGTCAAGACTCGTCCTTCGGTTACATGTCTCACTCCTATTTCTCAGCAATATTTGAATGCAGTAGAGAGGCGACCTTCGGATGCAATTCCGCAGGATTGGAAAGTAGTATTCCCTGAACTAGCAGGTATGGATAAAAAAGAGGTGAAAAACTTCTTAGAAGAAAAAGGTGTCCCTTATAACACATTACATTACTTGCATAATTTTCTTAGCCCCTTTAATGGCTTGCAAGAACGGTCCCTTAATTGGCTATGGTTGGATGTTCAGTCAGAAAAGCCTATCGTGCAAGAACTGCTTAACAGTAACCTTTCTAAGGTGACAACAAGTCAATATTTCACTTTAAATGAGCTAGCAACATGAATAATCCGCTAAACATAGTAAAAACAGAGAACTGTGGTACCAGCAGTGAGCAGGATGAAACTGAGCGTCAGTTAAAAGTCCAATGGGAAGGTCCGCAGTGTTTCATCGATGGTCTACCTTTTCATCCAAAAATAGCACCCTCTGACGCAGAACTTGAAGAAAAGCATAATACCGTTGTGATTTCTTTGGATGGTCAGACAAAATCAGAATTGAAATGGGATGGTCAGCTAGAAGTTGCAAATCGGTTTATTGAAAAAGGATACAAAATTCTGTGGAGCATCGATCTTGGTTTATTTGATCGCCTTCCTTTTTCGCTGCTCAATAAATCTCAGTTGATGACCCTATCAATTGCTATCGAACATTTTCTCGATAACGTATGGCCTAAATATGAAGATGCGACCATCGGACTGTCTTTGTACAAAGGAAGTCTGGATTTCTCTCGTACAATAACCTGGAATGATGATGTCTCGAAAAATTTAGGGGAGTGGTTGGAAGAATCTTATGAAACGATTGAATCTTTAAATCTAGAGGCTAACTTATCCCTCTCTTCATTTAAAGAGGTTAATGAAATCGTCATGGCAGAAACTGAAGCTCTACACTTATACGCTGCTGCTGTCTGTGTGAATTACCTCGATATTCTTGCAGGCAGGATTCCTGAAGAGCTGGCATGCTTTGCATTGATCGATG
>JAJFMC010000010.1 GCA_021772365.1 Chlamydiota bacterium | reverse complement strand
TCTCAGGTTCTGTTGCGGCACCAACTTGGATGACCGCTACACCACCGGAAAGTTTCGCTCGGCGCTCTTGAAGCTTCTCTTTGTCATACGGACTTGTGCAGTTTTCAATTTCAGATTCAATCTGCTTGATGCGCGCTTGTATAGCATTGGCGTCGCCTGCACCATTTACAATTGTCGTTGCTTCTTTGGTGATAACTATTTTTTCCGCTGAGCCAAGCATTTCCTGGGGAAGCTCTTTTAGGTTGACACCAGTATCTTCAGTAGCAACGGTACCGCCGGTAAGAGCTGCTATATCTTCCAACATCGCTTTTCGGCGATCACCAAATCCAGGTGCTTTGACAGCGCATACTTTTAACGTTCCCCTAAGTTTGTTGACAACCAGTGTAGAAAGGGCGTCGCCTTCTATATCTTCAGCAATAATAAGAATCTCTTGTCCTGATGCAGCAGTACCTTGTAAGATAGACAAGATGTCGTGAACATTCGAGATTTTTTTATCTGTCAATAAAACTTTTGGGTTGTGCATTTCGACAACCATTTTTTCACTGTTCGTGCAGAAGTAGGGGCTTAAATATCCACGGTCGAACTGCATTCCTTCAACGAGTTCTATGGTTGTCTCTGTTCCTTTACCCTCTTCAATAGTGATCACACCTGATTCGCCAACTTTTTCCATGGCATCAGCAATCAAGTCACCAATCTCTTGATTTCCGCTTGCTGAAACTGTTGCGATATTGCGGATCATTTCAGGGCCTTGGATTTTGACAGACTGATTTTCTAGCTCTTTAATGATTGCATCGACAGCTTTATCAATTCCACGCTTGAGAGAAATAGGGCTGATACCAGAAGCTATGTGCTTAACACCAGTTTCAACAAGGGCATTGAGCAGTAACATACCGGTTGTTGTTCCATCACCAGATTTTTCTTTAATCTTCTCCACGACCTCTTTCGCCATGGAAGCTCCCATGTTTTCATACTGATTAACGAGTTCGATGTCTTTAATAATGCTGCTTCCGTCATTCGTGATGCTTGGTGCTCCCCAAGCCTTTTCTAGTCCTACGTTACGGCCTTTTGGACCAAGCGTACAGGCTGCTACATCAGCTAGCTGTTTAATTCCTTTTCGGAGGTACTCTCTTGCTTCTTCTTCGAAAATGATTTCTTTGGCAGAAGTGGACATGTTTCGGTTCTCCTTAGTTTATGTCTTGATACTGTTATTTGATAGAAGTTAAAATTGTAATGTAGAGGGGCTAAATGTGCAACTCTTTTGTGATGTATTTTTAGCAAATAGCGCCCTGGATTGCTAAATAGAGTTGAATATTATAAATCGGTATTTATGTCGTTCGTACATCACTTGATAATTTGGGTTACGTAGCCCTGTGGTTCCACTTTTCGTCCCTCGATAATTAGTTAAAAGGTGATCTAATAAAGTGAGGAGTCTGAGTGAGGATTTGATTTATTATCAGACGAGATCTGTTCGCACAGTAGAAGTGCTGTCGATAAGAAGTTCATCACCTTGCTTGAGCCGGGAGAGTGGATCACCTCTGGTGCGCTTACATGTAGCATCAATAGAGAGTAATCGAGTAAGTTTTTCTCGATGTCGCCACCTTCCTTAAGAACAAATAGATAAGGGTGTAAAATGGCTTGTAAATCTTTATTTGGATCTGAATGTTCTTTCATAGGTTTTAATCTCCGTGAAACAAGAATATGAGATCGACCGCATTGTTGTAAATAGCTAAACAAGCTTTTAATTCAGGAATAGAAAATAGGGTAGTTTGGCGGGTGAATTTGGGTAAAAAAAACCTTTCACCCGTAAGAGTGAAAGGTTTTATTTGATTTACTGTTACTGCTTAGACTAGTTGTAGTACCAAGTGTAACCCAAACCTAGTGCCACACGGCGCTGTTTGATGTCTATTTCACCGGTATTTCTTTCGTATGGCAATATAAGCTCTGTGCCGTTATCAGCAACCTGAGCATTAATTGGAATATCAACTCTAGCAACAACATTGCCATTTACTACAACAGGTTGCGGGATAGTTGCTGGAACTGATTTTTTTCCTTTAAGTTTTTTGGTCATTCCTAATCCATAGAAGAAACTGATTTCATGGCATCTGTTAAGTCTCCATGTTCCACCAAAAGTAATAACATTCTCCATTAAATCCAGTGTAAGAAGGTTAACAGCGGTAAATTCTCTTTTAATAGGAGTGTCTGCATGACGGAAACCGGCACGAAGCGTGAAACAGTTGTTCATTTTGTACTCAACACCAAAACGGTAAAAGGATTGGTTGTCAAATCCAAAACCTGGACCACGTGGTGCGCCTAATGCCCAAACATCAAAGTCTGTAGGCATTTGTGTAGCAGCATCCCATGCATTGTCTAAATTAGGAAAGGTCTTATTACGTAGTTGAGGAATACCCTGCCAGCGGATGTGCTCGTAGTCAAATGCTGCTGTTAAGCAATGCATGAAACGGTATGAGATACCAGCTGTGAATCTTTCAGGTATGTCAAACATGCCCTCATCAGCAACGAAACCTCGATACTTTTTGAATTTATTCATTTTAGCTCGTGGATGATAAGCTGCACCTGCTTTGAAGCATTTGTATTCAAACAAGTAACCGATTATGACTCCCCAACCGTTAGACCAGTTGTATCCTCGGTTAGTAGTGTCGTCAGGATGGATAGAGAAGAGTGGGTTAGCGAACTTTTCCAGTCCGTTGACTTTGAGGCGGTGTACGTTGTAGTTTACCGATACTCCGATTGAGTGCATTTCACAAAAACGTGCGGATAAAAGAAACGCAGCTGTTTGATGAATGTACTCGAGGCCCATTGGAGATGTTCCGAAAAGGGAGAATGCTCGTCCGTAAGTAGTCTTTAGATCGTTACGGTTGTGAACGATGATTCCTGACGCCATTTCAACGTTTTTACCACAAAGATCGAGGCACCAGCCTTTTTTAACTGCAAATTCCGGTACATAGATGTCAGCAGTTTTTGCACCATTATAATCTTGGTTGAATTCAGAAGGTTGCACGGTTGCAGAGCCAGTAGGTAATCCTTGGAAGACTACAGCTGGTGGGTATTCCGGAAGGTCTCTTACCTTTCCACGTTGATAGGTTTGTACCCAAGAGATTCCTGTGTTAAGTTGGTCACAAATTAGTGTTATACCTGCAGGGTTATATACACCTGCAAATGCGTCGATAGGGTGAGAAACAGATGTGGCTGCCATACCGGTGGTTTTAACACCGGCGAGGAGGGCTTCTGCAGGTTTACTTTGCATAGTAAACACAGCAACCCCGGCACACAAAAGTGCTCCAATATTGCGGATTTTCATAGGATTCTCCTAAATTATTCTGTTAAAGCGTGTTAAAGTCTAATAATCTGTTGTTCTTCGCTTTGTCAATGTCGTTTATCAGACTAAAGTCTGTCGATATCACATTAAGCGAAAAGTATATAAAAATTTAATTCATACTAGAAGTTGGGGTTCTTGTAAATAAAAAAAGTGTATTTATTAGAGAAATGAGTGAAAAAAAAGTTGTGAGTAGTGCAGCCAGGGTTGTTAATCTGATTCGCTTTCTTTGTAGATTTCGCGCTTAGACTGGTCTCTGAGTGAGGCAAGGGTTTTGATGGCTTCCATGCGAGAAAGTTTAAATGTATTCTCGAGATGATCGAGTGTTTGTTCGAGAGGTAGTTCTCGCCAATAGGAAGATTGAAATGTTGGGTTGTGAGCTATCAGTAAAACGATTTCGCCTTTGACTTCTTTTTTTTCGAAGTGTTGAAGAATTTCTTTGGGAGTTCCTCTGACAATTTCTTGAAAGGTTTTGGTGAGTTCTCGTGCGATGACAATGGAGCGATTAGGGTCGATTTGCTCGATGAATTTTGTGATGTTTATCAGACGTCTTGGGGATTCGTAACAAATACTCGTCCCTGGATAATACAAAATGTTGAAGAGTTCCTTTTTGATAGCAGTCTCCTTTTTTGGGAGGAATCCGACGAACTGAAAACGTTCTGTATCGAGTCCCGCTAATGTTAATGCGAGAACTGCTGCGCACGGGCCCGGTAGCGAATTCACTTCAACCCCTTCCAGAATACATGCTTTGACTAATCGTGAACCTGGATCTGAAATTGTCGGTGTGCCAGCATCTGATACTAGGCAGATGTTGCGTCCAGATTTAAGCTCAGCGATGATTGGAGCGCACTCTTTTGCTTCGTTGAACTGGTGATAGCTTTTTGTGGGGGTGGTGATGTCAAAGCGTTGAAGAAGTTTCTTGCTGTGACGTGTATCTTCACAAAGTATAAGGTCGCAATCGCGTAAAGTTTCAAGTGCTCTAAGAGTGATGTCTTGTAAATTACCGATTGGTGTTGAAACGATTGTTAA
The DNA here is from genome assembly GCA_021772365.1 of Chlamydiota bacterium. GTDB lineage: Bacteria > Chlamydiota > Chlamydiia > Chlamydiales > Criblamydiaceae > JAJFMC01. The sequence continues at coordinate 6,373 of JAJFMC010000010.1, read as the reverse complement.
CATGATAGGTATAAGTTAATGAGAAAAAAAAAGGTGGCACCCAGATTCGAACTGGGGATGGAAGCTTTGCAGGCTTCTGCCTTACCACTTGGCCATGCCACCGTGCTTATGAAAGCACAAGTTATAAAAGAGTTGGGATTATTTGGTCAAGACCTTAATTGAGATTTTTTCGTGTTTACGAATTAGGAAGGAGGGAGGAGGTTGTCTGTAAGGTGTTTTAAACGCAAAAGCGAGTATGGTTCAAATGGGGGGTAACTGCTTTAGGTTCCATCGAAAGAGGTAAGGTAGCTCGCAAGTTCAAGACTTTTTTGGAGAAGTCATTGCTGTTACCGCTTTAATAAGGAGATGGTGAACTTAGGAACCATCTCCTTATTTGTGTATTTAACCTCAAACACATTATCACATCACAAACGTTTCACTCCCTATGCGTTTGCGTTAAAACTCCTGGCGGACTGCGACGTCTCACATAAGTTTGCATCAGATCACCTGAGCTCCTGAACCACGCAAGAACACCTCGCGGGCTACTACGGTTCACATGCTTGCAATCGAGTAGCGACATTGTTCTTTACTCTAAATTCAAAATCCTTTATGATATGTCTTTAAATTCGAGTGTAAAGTTAATTTTAGTAATCAATTAGCTCCTGTTTTAACCCTCAAACGTCCATAGTATTAGCAATGAATCAAGCCGAGAATAAAGAATCAGAAAAAAACGATCCTCAACTAGAGAAAATAATTGTAGAAACGTCACATCCAGAGGAAGGTCAAATGGAAGAGTCTTCAACAGCTACCAGTACAATAGAAGAAGTAGTCTTAACTGAGCCGTCGGAAACTCCAAGCGAAGAGCCGTTATCTACCGAGTCAAATGATGAACCTGTGGAAGCCAAACCGTCGAAAACTCCAAGCGAAGAACCCTCATCTACCGAATTAGAGAGCAAGGTGGTTGAAGAGAGCGGTAGTAAGCCGCCAGTGACCGAATCAGTGAATGAAGAAGATTCCGACAAAAAAACCAAAAGCAAGAAGCTCTCTCAGCAAGAAACTCAAGAAGAATTCGATGCTTTAATGGAAAAAATTAAAACTGAAGAGAGTTTTGACGAAAAACTCCATCTTACGGTAGATAATATGGAGAAATACCTGTCACAAGGCGGAACCCCACTGTTTAAATACTTCTGGGAATTACGCAAAATGAGCCTCGAATTTTTCAAAGAAAATATCAGTCCCTCTATTCGATCATCTCTTTGGCCAAAGTATAGCAATCTTTCGAAAGAAGCTCGACGGTTAAAGGAAATATTTGATGAGCAAAGCGCTTTTGCTGTGGAGCAAATTGATATAGCCATAACAGGACTTGAAAAGGAAATTGAAAATTTTGAAAAATCTATTGCTACACAGAATGATGTAAAATTTCCATTTCAGAGTAAGTTTTTAGATCGTAAGAAAGCTGTTTATAATGACATCCAGAAAAGATTGAATTTGCTGAATGCTTATGCGACAAGAATCAATAATCTTCGAAAAGAACTGATGAAAACCGATATGCGTATCAAGCATAAAAATAAGTTTTTTCAGCGTCTTTCAGTAACGGGTGATCAGGTGTTCCCTTCAAGAAAAGGATTGATCAAGAAGATAAGTGATCAGTTTTTATCGGATGTTGAGTCTTTCCTTGCAACAAACTTTTCCGGTGATGATATCAATGGACCTGTGTTCTATCTTCGTGAAGAAATCAAAGTCCTTCAAAGCATAGCAAAAATACTTACACTGAATACACATTCCTTTACCACAACACGTCTCCGCTTAAGCGAATGTTGGGATAAGTTAAAAATCGTCGACAAAGAGCGTAAAAAAGAGTTTGCTGAGAAAAAAGATATCTTCTTGCAAAACAAAGCTGAAGTCGAGGAAAAAATTCAGTTATTATCCGAAAAGTTTAAGGGGGGAGATCTTTCTACAGGCTCTGCATCTAAACAGTTGGAGACCATCCAAACATTCATGCGTAAGGTTGAGTTAGGCCGTGACGAGGTTAAATCGTTAAAGGCATCTCTGGCTGATGTGAGGGGATTGGTTCAGGGTAAGAAAAAAGAAGAAGAAGAAATCCGCCTCAATGAAGAACGTGAACGACTTCGTATAAGAAGAGAAAAGCTAGACTCTGTCAAGAATGAAATAGACGACATCCTTTCAGGTAATGATTCCTTAACGGTGGACGAATTCAATGCAAAACAGGATGAGCTTCATGAAAAAGTTGCTCAATTGAACGATGTCAGCGGCCGAGAAAAGCTGGAGCTGGAACGTTCATTACGTCAACTAAAAGACGTGTTAAGTTCGAAACAGGAAGAAGCCTTACTAAACCTTTCTGATGATGATCAACAAGCTCTTAAAAATTTACGTGAAGTACTATCACAAAGAAGACAACGTCGTAAAGAAGTCAAAGAACACTACGATTCTTTACGAAAGGCGTCTGGATCTTCAGGTTTAGACTTTGAACAAGCTATGCTTCACAATGACCAGGTCAATGCCGAGAAAGAGCGTCTCGATCTAGCGGATACTGGTATTTCAGAGATCGAAAAGAAAATTCGTGAGATCAAGAGCAAAATCAAGTAGATTGTCTTATAGTGGGAATTGCAAAAATAGTTGAAGCTGTTTTCTAGAGTTTTTTTGACTCGTAAGGGGCAAAGTTCGTAGCCAACCATGCGTTGTTTGTAAGAACGAGCCCGAAGCGAGGCGGAAAAAGCCCTAGAAACCAGCTCAAATACTTAAACAATTTCCTTTATACCCAAACAAGTTGAAGATTTGAATAGCATTGTAGACCGTTATATTACATTCTTTGATTTAGATCATACTCTTCTGCACGTGAATTGCAGTTTCCAATTCGGTCTCTATCTTTATAAGAAAAAAATTATTGGTGCTTATTCCTTAGCCCAATTGCTATGGTTTTATTTTCTGCATAAATGTGGCCGATTAGATATTTATGGGATTCACAACAAGTCATTCGAGTCTTTGTTTCGAGGGAGAGAGAGTAAAGAATTTCGAATGCATGGTGAAGTTTTTGTGGAACAATTTTGCGATAGACTGATAGATCATGACGTTTATGAGGTTCTTTTGTCCAAAAAAAGGAAGGGGGAGCAGGTAGTGATCCTCTCAAGTTCCCCTGATTTTCTTGTAGAGCCTTTTGCAAAAAAACTTGGGGTTTCTAATTTTCAGTCCACTAGTTATCGGACGTGCAGTCAAGGCCGATACTATCTCATTGAAAAAGTTCTCGAGGGAAATGAGAAGTCTAAAATTGTCAAACAAATTTCTCTTGAACAGCAAATCCCATTTACAAATACTTCTGCTTACTCAGATAGCCATCATGACTTACCCTTTCTTGAATCTGTAGCCGTCCCTGTCGCTGTGAATCCAAACAGAATCCTCCGAAAAATTTGTGAGAAACGTGGTTGGGATATTTTTCCTGGAACTTAGTATCTAGGTGTGTCATGATAAAACTATCTAATTAATTAATAGTTGAGGGTAACATGTACAATCCAAGATTTAGAGCGTTGGCAACATCTGGTGAACGCGATATTTCCATAAAAAAAGACGTAGAAACGTTTATATCATCTGAGTGCTTTGGTAGGCGTGTGTTTAACCGCAGCACTATGAAAAAAATGCTCCCTAAAAAGATCTACGCAAATATTGTTGCCGCCATGGAAGGGCGTGAGAAGATAAAGGAAGAGTATGCGGATCCTATAGCTTTAACCATGAAAGAATGGGCTGTAAGTCAAGGAGCTACGCATTATTGCCACTGGTTTCAACCCCTTACCGGAGCTGCAGCGGAAAAACATGATTCCTTTATTGAATGGGAATCCAATGACGATGTCATAGAAAAATTTTCCGGTAAACAGCTAATACAAGGGGAGCCTGATGCATCTTCATTTCCTTCTGGTGGACTGAGGACGACATTTGAAGCGCGAGGCTATACGGGGTGGGATCCAACATCCCCGGTTTTTGTTTGGAAGGCAGGTGACGGTATTACTTTGTGCATTCCCTCCGTCTTTTTCTCTTGGACTGGAGCTGTGCTCGACAGTAAAATCCCTTTGTTGCGCTCTGATAAAAAAATTAATGACGCATCTTTACGATTACTGAATATGACGGGTGTTAAAGCAAACAGTGTCTTTTCGACTTTGGGAACTGAACAAGAGTATTTCGTCATTGACAGAGCTCTTCGCAATCTGCGCCCAGACCTCGTTATGCTTGGTCGCACGGTCATTGGGGCTGCGCCGGCAAAAGGCCAGGAAATGCAAGACCATTATTTTGGTACCGTTAAAGATCGTATTTTGTGCTTTATGCATGATGTAGAAGAAAGAGCTCTGGAGCTCGGTATTCCACTGAAAACACGTCATAACGAGGTCGCCCCCGCACAGCATGAATTTGCACCTGTTTTCGAAAAAGCCTCCACAGCTATTGATCATAATATTCTTCTGATGGAATTGCTGCGACAAGTTGCACTGCAACATAATTTATCTTGCTTGTTACATGAAAAACCTTTCCATAATTTCAATGGTTCTGGAAAGCATTGTAATTGGTCGCTGTCAACAGATACAGGCATTAACCTGTTAAATCCAACAGACACTCCGGAAAATGACTTACATTTCCTCATTCTCCTCACTGCGGTCGTTCATGGAATTCACAAGCACTCAACATTACTTAGGGCCTCAATCGGAACGGCAACCAATGACTTTCGTTTAGGTGGGCATGAAGCACCTCCTGCGATCATTTCGATTTATTTAGGTGAGGAACTAGAAGAGTTGTTGAACTCTATTGAAAGTGTAACGGGACCTGTTAAAGGCAAAGGAAAAGGGAAATGTGTTTATGATTTAGGGCTTAATGTTTCTCCTGAGTTAAGTCAAGATAATACTGATAGAAATAGGACTTCACCTTTTGCATTTACAGGAAATAAGTTTGAGTTCCGTGCTGTTGGTTCGATGTCTAGCCCTATGATGCCTGTTACTGTGATTAACTTAACAGTCGCGGAAAGTCTAAATGAAATCATGGACGAAATAGAACAAGTCGTGGGTGGTGGAAAACCTAAGATTGAAGACATTATACCGATCTTACGAAAATATGTCTTAAAGTCTAAGAATATCCGTTTTGAGGGGGACAACTACAGTGCCGATTGGGTTCGTGAAGCAGAAAAGCGTAGGCTTCCCAATATTGAAAAATCGATCTATAGTTACAGATCTTTGCTATCACCAGAAACAATTAAGCTTTACAAAGGGGTGCTTACAAAAGAAGAACTGGAAAGTCGTTACGAAATTCTTTGTGAGAATTATGCGAATATTTTGAGTATTGAAGCAAAAGTGATTATCGAATTATTTGAAACACAAGTCCTCCCTGCAGCACTCAAACAGCAGAAGCTTTTGGCGAAAAGCATTTTGACAACTCAAGAAGCCTTGGGTGACAAAGCAGATCTGACAGAACAGAAGAAGTTTTTAAAAGATCTAACTGAACTTATTGCCAAGGGAATTACAATCAAAGAGGTTATTAAGTCAAAATCTTCACATGCAGATGGATTAGACAATGTGGCTAAGGCAGAAGCACATTGTACAGAGGCATTCCCTCTGTGTTCAGAGCTCCGTGAGGTTTGCGACAGATTGGAGCAAGTGATTGACAATGCTATTTGGCCTCTACCTAAATATCGAGAGTTACTTTACATGGTGTAATGTTGATGGGTGAACGCTCGAAACGTGTAGGGGTGCTAGGTGGATCATTTAATCCTGTTCACCTAGGACACCTTCACATTGCTAAAGAATTGAAATCACGATGTCAGCTTGACGAAGTATGGTTTATCCCTGCGTATCAAAATCCCCACAAAATGAATCAGTCCGTTGTTTCTGGTGTACATCGCCTTGAAATGTTGAAGTTAGCCATACAAGATTATGCTTCTTACAAAGTGATGGATATCGAATGTAAGCGCAAAGGACCATCCTACACTATCGACACCCTCAGGTTGTTGCGTGAACAACATCCTGAAAATGAATACTTGCTTATTCTTGGTTCTGATGCTATCAAACGCTTTCACGAGTGGAATTCTCCACACGAAATATTGAAGTTGTGTACCCTTGTTGTCGCTTCAAGGGAAAAAGAAGGTATTTCTATCAATTATGACGATAACAAGTTGGAGAGATCCGTGCGAGAAGCGATAATTTCCACACCCTTACTCAAAGTCTCCAGCACAGAAATCCGTTCGTTAGCTGAGCGTGGTGAAAGTTATCAGTCCCTAGTACCCGCCCCGGTGTTCGAATATATGCAACAAAATAAGCTGTACACACAACCTGAATGAACTCAACGTAACCACATTTTATATGGAAACAACCCAAAATCAATGTTGCTTACGAGTTTTGTCGCCCCG
>JAJFMC010000090.1 GCA_021772365.1 Chlamydiota bacterium | reverse complement strand
TTTATTTTCTGATATCACCGACGCCTATGACTCGTGTGTCATCCAACTAAAAAAATGCCTGCGAGCAGATATGCAAGAACTCGTTGACTTTGCACAAGCGATCAACAAAGGAGATTACGAATCAGTCATAGAGATGATTGAGAATGGGGTATGTATCCACAGATTAACAACAGACACCAATCTGACACCAACAAGACTGCATAAAACACTACTCAAAGAAATCATTCCCCACTACACATCTATCATCAACGGAACAAAAGACCCTCTGGGACTCCTGAAATCGTATCAGAAGTATCGCGTCCTCACCCCTATGCGACGCGGCCCCTTCGGCGTCAATACACTCAACGCTCTCATCCACAACGAACTCTCCCAGCAATCAAACTGCACGCCTATCATGATCACGAAAAATGATTACAACCTCAACCTCTTCAACGGGGAGACGGGGCTTCTGATCAAACAAAATCACGACCAACAAGAATTGCAACGTGGAGATTACGCTGCTTTTATCATTTTCGACCAGGAATCCCAAACAGAAACACTACGAACAGTCCCAGCACTCCTACTCCCCGCTTTCGAATACGCATATGCCATGTCAATCCACAAAAGCCAAGGTAGTGAATTTGAACACGTCTGTATGCTCCTACCCGAAGGTGCCGAAATTTTCGGTCGCGAAGTCCTCTACACCGCTGCAACGAGAGCCAAGAAAGAACTAACTGTATGGTCAAGTGACAATACAATCGAACAAACCCTCCAAAACACTTCTGAACGTATTTCGGGCATCACAACATAATGAACGGAATAATGAAGTACTAAAGGATAATATCCATTCTGTTAACTGTCAGACAAAAAAAAGGATTGACTGCGCTTAATGCTGCTATTCGTATGCAAAACTATGAGGCTCTATGCCAATTGCTAGATTGCGGAGCTGATCTTCACTATCTTAAGCTGCGCTTTCAAAACAGTACAGCCGCCCTCTCCAACGCTAACTTAACGGACCTTCCTGGATGGGGGGAAATAGGTTTTAGGTCTGGTCAGCGAATAAACCATTGGTCGAGAGACTTAGGCCAAATGCTTCCAGAACTCCTTCCGCCCGAAACTCGACGCGAGCTTACGCAAATGTTGTCGCTATATTCTACTCTCCCAAATTACACCGACAGTCAAGCTAAGGCACCCTCAGAGGAGGAGCACAGCTTATGGAGGCGCACTTTTTTTGCCCGCAGAACACCTCTTCACTGGAAAACCAATCTCAGAAATCAGGTCTCTTGCCGGGTAATAGTGGCCAAAAACTCACTAAAGAACAATCTAAAGGGTCAATTGCAAAAATAGTTAAAGCTATTTTATATCAATTTATGCAGCATCCCAGGACCACGCAAACATAAACCATTCACAATTGAAGTTTTAAGGTTTTTTCTTGTACTAAGAAATTGTAAAGAAACTTTATTGACTTCAGTTTACCGTCTCGTTAAAATGCCGACTTATGACTATTGAACCATCACTTTATAATAAGTTGAAAATCACTTCGCTTCAGGCTGTCGCCATGGCGACAACGACCAATCCTTTTTGGTATTTACAGAGTTGTGAGTTCAACAAAATCAAGCCCATTTGGTCAAAAGCCCCCTACATAGGCCTTGGAGGCAACCTCTTTAGCTTTACCGGGTGTATGACTGCGTATACAGTCACATACCATAGCTACAAACGGCTAATGGAACGTTTCGGCATACAAGAGAGCGAGTACCAAGATTTTTTCGCTTCATACCTATCAGGACTATCCGCCGCGGGATTGTCGATCGGCGGAGAAAGTAAAAGTGTGCAGAGTTATGCTGCTTCGGAACATAGCGTAGTGTTCAACAATAAACCCCTCACCCCGATTAACCGTACCCTTGCGAGGAGAGCTATGTTTGCTGGGTGGAAGTCGATATTGGCGCGCGATAGTATCAACTACTCCCTTATTTTCTATGGAGGTCCCCGCTTCGACCACTTTGCACAAAGTGTAATTCCTGAAATAGGAAAAACTGGTGGAGCACTATTTGCATGCGGCTGTTCAAGCATACTCACTGTCCTTCTAACGAATACATTTCAGAATACACGCATGAATCAGCAAAGTAATGCTTGGCTTCGGGCGGCCGGTAGAGATGATCTAGCTACGAAACTGGACACGTGGTGGTCGGTCTTATGCAATAGCTATAAAACGGGAGGATTACGATCTGTTGCATTTAAGGGGTCGCGTTGCCGATTAGCAGCGATTGGCGTCATGCAACTGTGGGAAAGGGTGATCCACAACTAGTTAGCAGACTCGTGCATTGCAGTCATCGTATGAAATGCTTCTATCTGCTCTTTGGTGAAGTATTTTTCTTTCAACAGCTCTACATGGATATTTTCCCTTCGGGCCTGCTTACAGATATTTTTTTCTAGGTTATGGAAGGCGATATGAGCTAGAATATTCCCTTTTTCATAGTCATCGGTAAGTTCTTTATCTGTCGATTTGACATAACGATTATATAGACTATTCCAATCCTGAAGTTTGACGTGGAACATCACCTTTTTATAAGCTTCTGTTCCCAGAGTAGATTTCAGGGCCGCTAATGGACTTTTAAAGATACATGTTCCCGACTGCTGCAGTCTCTTTGCATCTTCGGCACCTTCGCGGTTAATTACATGACCTTTTTCGGGACCGAAGTTTTTTCTCACGAACCTATAAAATCTGTCGCAGAAATGTGTAGAGTTCTCACGAAATGTTGCTTGATCAACAAATCCCTTCAAAAAGTTCAAGTCAGTGACCTCTTCCAAAGAAATATTTTCTACAGAGAAAGGGTACACACTCGACGAAAAGCCAAACCCCTTCATTTTATGTTGACCAGCACCTGCACCTACATTAAACACCTTGAAGGTATACTTGTTCTCTCCTTTAGAAGTATCCTCTCGACCAATTTCTATGGTGATGGTATGAAATCCGCCGGATTCCATCCTGAGGTTTACCGGAACAAGAAAGCTATCGTGATTTTCTAAAGAAAAGATACGTTTTTTTAAGTCTAGAGCCATTTCATGAGTATAGCCTTTAGAGTGAATTCCGATGAATCTGGGAATCATTAACGGCACCATTCGCAAGGACCATTTTTTGTACTCATCAACTATTTTTTTAGCTTTCCTGAAATCAGTATCTTTCGGACTGTTTTTCACCAATTCATCGATATATGTCTTGATATTATTCGCTGTAATAAAAAATAGTCCACCTTGTTCTTCCTTAAGATTACGTCCTGGGCGTCGAATGATCTGGTCGCATAATTTTGTTGGGGCTGCAGGCGACATGAATTTATCAGCATGTAGATGAGCATGTTGTTTGAGATTGGTATAGTTCATTGAGCCGGCAATTTTTTCGACTAGAGAAAAATATGTGCTATCTTCGAGGATATCGCGCTCTTCATATTTATCAAAATTATTCTTTAATTCACTTTCAGCAGCCGTATACCTTGAGAAAAGGGCGCATTCGCGGTCGTCGCCAATTGCTTTCACAACTAGCGCAATAGCCATCAGTGGCAATGTAATAATGGCAAGAGCGATTAAAGAAGTTTTTTCAATAATTTTTCGAAGGATATGCTTGTTTTTTTGATGGTTGGGCCCGCGAAATAAAATGGCATCGTCACTTTTACTTTTCGGATGTATTCTAATACATTCTACTCGTTTTCCCTCAAGCAATTTACGTGCTGGGAATAACAATGTATCTGCAGCAGACTGATGCCACTGTTTATCTTGATGTCTTAGATCTGTTAAGAGTCTGAATTCCATAGTGTTGCATCTCTTTATTTGCAATAATGAGATCAAATTATAACATTTCACAGTTAAGAATACATTAAGAGAAAAATAATATCTGTAAATAATCTTAATATAACCCTAACTTCTATGAACTAATGTGCTCATAAATTACAAAGAGAATTCCCTCTACAAGTTAAGGAAAATACCTATGAGCACTGAGACCTCTTCAACAAATTCATAGTGGTGACCTATCCATTTGCGACTGGGCCAAACACCCGGAACAGGAAATCTGTTCACGGATCTACGCTACCGAAGAGATCATCGACGACCTACTCATCGAATACCTAAAAAACGATTGCTGCTACGGACCAGTCACCGGCAGACAGCTCAACGAATATTACTGCAGCTCAAAAATAAAGAAAAACACACCGGTAAAGGTCATTGGTCAAGAGCTATGGCACCATTACTCCCTTATCTGTCATATCAGAAAACCTAAAAAGCAAGTCGTTGCTCCTCTTCCTGTTACACCCGATACACAACCCATTGCTATTAGGAAAATGTGGACGGTTAGCGATGTGATGATCCTCGCTCTCTCAATCGTATCGTTAACCATCTGTTTAGCCTGCTCCCGCCTCCATCACTCCTAATGACAATAATCCTAAAAATCCTGTACACTTACGTATAAACTTTTTCGATGTCAGGGCTAGTGCGTGAGGCGAAAACGGAATACATCAAACTACCGATCATACAATAAAAATCTGGATATTTCCTCCAAAGTAAATAAAGTGTTGAATATCATCCTCATGGCCATGATACTCGTCATTATCCGTTGCTGGCACCTTTCTGTTGTCCAATACGATGATCGCCTACAATTTGCCCGCCGCCCACAAAAACGGCGCGTCATGGAACCGGCAAAACGCGCAACAATACGCGACCGTTTCAACATCCCCTTAGCGATCAACAAAGTTCAATACAAAGCTGGAGTACTCTACTCGCATATCAAAGAAGTTCCTTCAATCGCCTGGAAAAAAGATCCGGAAACCGGAAAAAAAGTACGTATCTACCAACGAAGGGAATACATCAAAAAACTTGCGAAACTCCTCGCTACAGAACTCCACCTCGATGCCGATCGCCTTGTTGACCTCATACACTCAAAATCTTCGCTATACGGCCATATCCCCTACGTCATCAAGGAGGAGATCACAGAAACAGAATACTACCGCTTGAAGATGTTAGAAAAAAACTGGCAAGGTATCGCTGCGATACGCTCACCAAAACGTCATTACCCACATGGAAAAGTCGGTTCGGAATTGATTGGTTACATGGGTGCTATCAACCGCGAGGAGTATGAAGGGGTCATGGGGGAAATTAAAGACCTCGAAGAGTACCTTTCCCTCGTAGATCAAGGCACCGACCCACTACCACCGAGTGGACTAAACAGCCATTTAGAGGTAAAAGCACGCCTCCAAGATCTTAAGGAAAAAGCCTATAGCATCAACGACCACGTAGGAAAGAGCGGTATCGAAGGGCAATACGAGGAAGAGCTACGTGGTTTCCATGGTAAAAAAAGCTACTATTCTGATGCTAGAGGTAATTTCCTTCGCGAACTACCGGGAGGAAGAGACCCTCTTTCCGGAAAACGCCTCCTCCTATCGATATCATCAGAACTACAAGAATACGCCGAAGAACTTCTCATCAAAAATGAAAATATCCGCCACGCTAGGGTCTCTGGACTCAAAAACAAACGTGCCCCAAAAGAACCGTGGATAAAGGGAGGAGCCATCGTCGCCATGGATCCCAACAACGGCGAGGTCCTTGCTTTAGCGTCAACACCACGATATGACCCCAACGATTTCGTTAGCTGTGGGGACCCCGAAAAGAAAAAACAAAAGAACCAACGAATTAGATGCTGGTTTGAAACAGAAAGTTACCTTTCTGGAGTATGGGATCAACAATATGGACTACATCGTGAGGTATTCGACCACAAATACGGTATCGTGGAAGAAGAGCTTTCTCTCGACTGGAATGTATATCTTCAAAAGATCCTCCCACCGGAAAATCCGGTGATTAGCACATTGAAGAGACACTCAAACATCCGCGATGCCATCACAATACAAAGAACTGTAGAAATCCTGAGTCAGCTCTTAGAGCCCCAAAACATCTATCATCTCATTAACAGTTTGTATAGTGAAGACCAAGGTCACTCCCTCTATGGTAATCGTATTGGCGCCGTTGCAAAAGATCGACTACAAAAAAACATCGATAACCATCAACTAGCGATCAACAGACATCGGGCGGTATTAAATAAGTACCTCAATAAGATTCCGTCGAACTACGATAAAGTCCTCTATATCGACCTCTGCCGTCTAGCTGTTAAAGAAGACCTTTTCTCCGACGAACTTCTCCAGGCGACAGGCTACCAGTCACTCAGCCACTATCGCAACGCATCAGCAGCGATGGCGCGACTCAGCCAAGTCGTAAAAGATATGTGCCAAGAGCTATACCATGAAATCGACTTCAAACAATGGCGGGAGGAAAATGAAAAGAGCTACCTCAAAGAAATGCGGAAAATAGAAAAAGAACAAAAACGCTATGCTAAGCCCTACCTCGACTACATCGACAAAAAAGAAAAAGAGCTGTTTCAATCGTTTTGGTCACGCTATCGCTGGCAGTTTCTCATTGTTTTTCTGACGGGAGAGTGGATGGAATTTCATCCTGACGAAAATATCTATCCCTACCTTGCCTACTTCCTACAATGGCATCAAGAGCTAGAACAGGGAGCACACAACCGCCTCCATTGGGTCGAAGCCTATAACCATTTGAGAACAGCGCTGGCAAGCTACGATCTTGATATCGCCATCGAATATTTCCAAACCCTCAGGAGTTTCAACGAACTTGAAAGGCCCCTTCTAGGACGCTACCGGCAGCTACGTAAAACAAATGGCGTCCAATATGAAAAACACCTGGCCGCCGCCTTCTATCCGACCTACGGATATGGATTTGCCCGCTCTCACGCATATAGGCAAGCAACAACACTAGGATCGATTTTTAAAATCGTGACTGCCTACGAAGCTCTCACGCAACAATATAAACTCCTTGATAACCCTTATGTAAGTACACAACGGCTTAACCCCCTTACCATGCATGATCAATACTATAAAATTGGTAAAGATGAATTCGTCGGTCAACACGAAAGTGGTAAAGCCATCCCACGATACTACAAGGGTGGTAGACTTCCTAGAAGCCTATCCAGAAATATCGGTAAACTCGATATCACCACCGCGATAGAACGATCGAGTAACCCCTATTTTGCTCTCCTCGCCGGTGACTTCATGGAAGACTGCTGCGACCTAGAAAAAACTGCCCGGTTATTCTCGTACGGTGAAAAAACCGGGATTAAGCTGCCAATGGAAATTTCCGGAAAAGTGCCTGACGATTTGGCGGAAAATAGAACCGGCCTCTATTCATTTTCTATCGGACAACATTCTCTTGTTGTCACCCCTCTACAGACCGCTGTCATGCTCTCTGCAATCGCCAATGGAGGAAAAATTGTCGAACCTAAAATTATTCACCTTTCCGTCGGTAGAATTCCCAATAGAAAGGACGAAGTCCCAATATGCAAGCCCCCATTTGACTATCAAGAGTGCTATGCCTCTGTAGGTGTCGACTTCCCCCTATTTACCGCGGCCGTAGAAAATAGCCGAAAAAGTGTGATCCAAAGATACTACACAAAAGTTCTCAGAGAAATTTTTATGCCCGAACAAGTACGTAAAATCCTTATCGAAGGGATGAGCCGAGTGGTCGGGCGCTCTCAGCAAATCGCCATCGGCAGTCTGCAAAGCCTTTACCGTAGTGATCCGAAAGCTATCAGAGACCTAATCAGCCTAAAGGGTCAACTCGTAGGAAAAACAAGCACAGCAGAAAGTGTAGAAAATATCGATCTCGACCTCGAACTTGGCACCAACAAGTACAACCACCTATGGTTTGGAGGTATAGCCTTCCACCAAGATGAAGGCCAGAAAAACACACATGTTTTTAAAGACAAATATGGCAACCCTGAACTCGTCGTCGTCGTATACTTAAGGTACGGTGCCTATGGAAAAGATACCATGCCCGTCGCTGCGCAAATCGTCAACAAGTGGAGAGCAATCAAAAACAAACACTCAAAATAAATATCTGTTCACGCAATGCCGTCAACTTAAGCCCTTTCACTGCTTCCGAAACTCAATTTGTCTATCGATTTATCCCGGGTTACCCCACGACGTCATTGAATTAAAATAATTACCAACCACTTTAAGATCCTGCATCACCAGATAGGTCGCTCGGGAGTGTATATCCTGCTCATCCCTTGTTGAACTTTCATAAATCATCTATACCCATCGTGAATGAAGAATTGGTCGTGCCCGTGCCCGACAATCACATGGTGTACACTAACTGTTAAAAATTTTATTTTTAAAAGCTACGTGATCAAGAAACACAAAAAATTTTAGGTCATCTCGAAAAGCACACCTATCTTTATGTGAAAGACATAATATCCTACGTGAAGCTTCAATTTAATGTTTTGTACACAGTGTCTGGAATGAATAATTGG
>JAJFMC010000089.1 GCA_021772365.1 Chlamydiota bacterium | reverse complement strand
GTCGTCTACCTATCTGAACATACAAAAAATGAACATCGTGGAAAGGGGTTTGTTTCCGATACATCTCTACGGTATGTAAGAACAATATTCGATGGATCAAACAGCCATCCCAACACAGAGCTTGTACTCGGAGAAGTTGTTAATTTCCCGGGAAAATGGTCGAGTTACCCTCCTCACCACCACCCACAACCAGAAATTTATCACTACCGGTTTACTGATGAACGTGGTTACGGACATGGAGAACTTGGCGAAGAGGTGTTTAAAGTCAAACATTATGACACACTAAAAATCCTTAATAACAAAGACCATGCTCAATGCTCTGCTCCAGGTTACGGGATGTATTACATTTGGGTCATCAGACATTTAGAAAAAAACCGATACACCGTTCCGGAGTTTACTGAAGATCATAAGTGGACCATGCAGATGAATACTAACGAATGGTCGCCGGAACATGAAGAGGCTCTTGTATGAAGAAAAGAGATATCGACATCATATGCATGGGCCGAACTGCCGTAGATCTTTATTCTGAACAAATCGGTGCCTCTCTTGAGGATGCTTCTACCTTCGCTAAATACGTAGGTGGGTGTCCTGCAAATATCAGCATCGGTACATCGAGGTTAGGACTACAATCCGCAATTCTAAGTCGCGTTGGGGATGAGGCAATGGGAAGATTTTTGCGTAATTCTTTTAGAAAAGAAGGGGTTAACATCTCTCATCTTCTCACCGATCCAGAGTGTTTAACGGGTCTCGTCTTACTCGGTATCAACCCGCCCAGTAACTTCCCTCTCATATTTTTTCGAGAAAACTGTGCCGATATGGCAATCCAAAAAGGGGACTATACAGACGAATTCCTTGCTCGTTCACAAGCTCTGTTGGTAACTGGTACCCATTGTTCAAAGGGTGCAATTTTTGAAGTCACAAAAGATGCCGTCAGTAGAGCTATCAAACTAGGAACAAAAGTAGTTTTAGATATCGACTACCGTCCTGTTCTTTGGGGAAAAACAGGGCATGGTGGTGGCGAAGAGAGGTATCGACAAGATGCACTATTCGCCTCTAGAATATCTGAAATCCTCCCATTATGTGATCTAGTTGTTGGAACAGAAGAAGAAATTCTTGCTGCTACGGATTGTCATGATGTTAGCGAAGCGATTTCTCTTTTGGGAAAAATAACTCCCGGAGTCATTGTACGAAAATGTGGCGAGCAGGGATGTGTCGCTTATGATCGGAAATCCGCAGAGCCAATTGTTGGTACACCTTTTTCTGTAAAAGTATTAAACGTCTTAGGTGCCGGTGATGCCTTTATGAGTGGATTCTTAAGAGGGTATTTAAAAGGACATTCCCTACGCGATTGCTGTACTTTTGCTAATGCAAACGGAGCATTAGTCGTCACCCGTCATGGCTGCTCACCCGCAATGCCATACTGGGATGAACTTGCTAAATTCATGCATGATCCAAATGATATAAAGACTGTTGAACAGTTACATTCGAGAATAAAAAATTCGCGAAATATATCTCAGCTGTGCCTTCTTGCCTTTGACCATCGTAAGCATTTTGAAAAATTATCGGAAAAATATAACACCAATAAGAGCGAAATCACTTCGTTCAAGAAACTTATTTATGACGCATATAAACTTGTGCATTCAGAACATAATGAGATCGAAATAGGCATAATTGTTGATGGGAAGTATGGTGAAGAAATATTAAGAGAAAGCAATCAGAAAAAGATAATATCCTTCCGATGTATTGAACAAGCTAACTCCTTTCCCCTAGAATTTATCGATGGCCATGAAGCTGCTTACCTACTACGCGATTGGCCGTGCGATCAAGTCATCAAAGTCCTGTGCTACGTTTCTAATCAGGAAAATAACGACCAACAAATTACAAAACTATGGAATTTGTATCAAGCGACTAAACAGTCGGGTCATCAGCTCCTTATCGAATTAGTTGACAAAGAAAGCGGGCGACTAGACCGCTCAGCAAAAATGATCGCAGAATGCTATGATAAGAAAATCTATCCACACTGGTGGAAATTGCAACCCGTAGATGATGATGTCTCATGGAAAGCGATTGATGGCCTCATCGATGAACATGATCCCTACCTCCACGGTATTCTCATCTTGGGGGAAAATCGTTCAATTGATGAATTGACAGATACAATACAGTCAATGATGGATCGCTACAAAAAAATAAAAGGATTCGCCATCGGCCGTTCTATATGGAACGATACAGCAGAGAAATGGTTCAAAAGAACAATCAACGATCAGGATGCAGTTCACGAAATCTACACCCGAATGAACAATCTGATTATACCGATTGTGTTTCAAAATTTGCTTTTTGGTAAAGAGAAAGCTTTCGTAGCTGGGAGGTCGCAAGTCGATGAATATTAAATAATATTGATCGACTTACGATCTCCCAGTTACGAGGCTTTCTCAAAGCCATAATCTCAAATTTTGAAACACGATCGGCATAAACAAAAGGTCACAATATGAGCTCTACATTAGA
>JAJFMC010000088.1 GCA_021772365.1 Chlamydiota bacterium | reverse complement strand
GATATGAATGGGAGGTCTTGTTTCGTGATGACATTCGTGAACATATGCCTGTCGCTCTACGCTCTACAATCAACCTAGCAGCATTAATACGTGACAGAGCCATCATGGACCTTCTCGTTAAAGCCGGTGAAGACCTTAATGATTATACGGCTAGATTTCTAGAAGCTGTTTGACATAAATAGTGAAATATCACGTAAGTAGAGCTTCTTGTGACACCTGGCTGCGAGGATGTTTAGATTTTATCTAAATACTGAAGTAGCCAATCTGGAGAGTTCGGGGCCCGCAATAAATCTTCACGAGTAAGCCAAAAATAGCACGGCACTTCTCTTGGACAAACTTGTAACTCTCCTGGCGCTGTTTCGAGTTTACAATGAAAAATTACATCCACTATATGATCGCCTGTTTTGGTATCGATAAAACAACTGCTTGTGACATAGCGAATGGGGGGCTCCAATTTCAAACCCACTTCCTCATACACTTCGCGTCGGGCTGCCTGGACTAACACGTCTTCCCCATCATCACCGTCAGTAATTTCAATTTTTCCTCCGGGAAACGAAAGCAAACCTTCCGCATGTCCTCCCTTTGGACGTTCTATAATTAGAAACTCACCTTGGTACTCAATCGCACACTCGACAACAGCTACGAATTTATTCAAAAATGTTACCTCTATTCTTCTCGTAGTTGCTTTAATCGCCCCAACTTTCCAACCAATCAGAAAATCAAAAGACTTTAAAACACCCACTTATGGGTTTGATATATTATTGTAAACCAGAATAATTCCCAACAAATAATTTCTTGTATTTCATGAATTTCTCTTCAGGTTTCTTTCTCATCTTGATATGGTTTCCTTGAAGTGAAAACCCAAGAACTCGGATCCTTTCTACCTGTGGGTGATCATTGTTTTCTCAGAGCTTAATTCAAGACCGAGTTCTTGTTCGAGGAGGGAAGGTAGCAATCGGGGTCTTTGAGATAATTGATCAATTGAACAGAATGTTCAGGAGCTAACTCTTTACAACGTTTAACCTATACAGTTACGTTATCATCAACAACGATGTCAGCACGATAAAAACCAACTCTTTGATTCTGATAAAAAATAGCGATTAATGCTTGGTTTCCTGTTTAAATTTCTTCTATGAGAGACTCATATTCGCTGAAAGTAAAGAGTGGTATAACAAACCCTTTGATCCTAGGCCTGTGAAGATCCATGTTTTTGGAGCTATTTGCTGGATAAGGGGTAGGTGGCCTGGTGCGGTGACACGGATTCCCGTTTTACAATCTGTGGGTTGGATACCTTCGAGAGGAGGGTAAAGTGCATATAGTTTAGGGAGGATGTACGAGCAGGCTGTGTTAAGGTCGACACGTTCATTTTCAAAATTCCTTTCAAAAGTAGAGCCGACAAAACAGCTTTTTTGATCTATACTCATCACCATATAAACTTTTGAATTGAGGCTGTATGGTAAAGGGGGGAGGTTGTCGGGCCATGGGATTTGCAATATCTGGCCTTTTACAGGGAGTAATTTTAAGTCTGGCAAGCCTTTTAGGTGAAATACCCCTGCCCCTACACATAGGATCGTTTTATCGTAACCTTCAATATTTTTAGCGGAATCAATTATGTCATTTCTGAAGAGAACCCCACGGTTTTTTAGAGCGAGCTTCAATCCTTGTATATAGAGATTCGGGTAGACGGTAACGCCGGATTCAATGAAGACCCCTGGATTCTTTACTAATCCAGGAACCATTTTTTGGCATTCTTCAACAGAAAGCCAGCGTACATCCGAATTCCGGTCCGCACACTCTCTGAAAAAGTTTTCCTGTTTGGAAGATGCAGCGATACGTAGGAAACCGTCATCATTGTATACTTTTTTGCCTAAAGCATCGGATGCAATATTCAGGAGGTGAAGTGTGGATTGAACTCCTTCTTCTCCACGCCAATTGTTTACCGCTTTTGGCCCCACATAGGGGTGCAGAAGTCCTGCTGAGACTGTGGAAGCACTATGTTTCTGATGGGGAGAGGTGATCAACGTGACTTCGTAGTCTTTACTTAAATGCCAAGCAGTCGCTAACCCGGCGAATCCGGATCCCACAACAGCAATTTTTTTAATTGTCATGAATATATGCAACAAGTTGAGTATACTTAAAACTTTTTTTTTGATAGTTTTAATATTTTACCATGAACCAGGTAGGAGTTCAAGGAGCTATTACGTGAACAAGCAAAATCGATCAAAAAGAAATGAAATCTCAGCTTTCCTGGTAGTTGTTTTTGGTGGAGGGGCCTTTGCAGTGTTGGTGGCTATTGGACTGGTCCTTTTTTACGGTCCCTCAGGTTTGTACGATCTAAAATATGCGCTGCTTTCTCCCAATATGATCGACGAGTTGAAATATCAGGATGTGAGTCCTCAAACCGGCGCTAGACAAAATTTTGTTTTTGACTCCATTAATTTCACTTACTTCCATCCTGGTGAAGGACGTTGGAAAAAAGTCGTCGTCGATCGCGAGAAGTATCAGAAGTTTTATGATTTGGTGGTCGGTGATGTCAGTGTTAAAGGTGTCACTCCTACTATTACCGATCAGTTTCTTTCTAGTTATCCTGCCATGTTGGAAATTATTGTTCATCCCGATGATAAATACTCCACTGTGACAAAAACATTTCAAGAGGTTACTTTTGCTTACCAGGGTGATTATTACCGTATTGAACTACATGAGGAATCCAGCCAAAAAAAATGGGCTTATTTTTTTCACAAAGATATCTATAAGACAGCGTTAGAGATTCTCAAGTAATTGACGTTCGTTTATAATGTTGCCAATGTCGGAATAGGAAAGGTTTGTGAAGGGTAGATTTCGTTTTTTAGGTACCGGTGGATCTATGGGGATACCTGTGATAGGGTGTCGCTGTAAGGTGTGTCAATCCACACATTCTGAGGATAAACGGTTAAGGTCTGCTGGAATAATCAGCCTCAAAGATAAAAAGATATTGGTCGATTGTGGTCCTGATTTTCGTGAACAAGCTCTCCGTTATGAGATCGATCATCTTGATGGAGTGGTGATCACACATGCGCACCACGATCATACATCGAGTATTGATGAACTACGTGTCTTCTACATGCGATCAGGTGAACCTATCCCTTGTTTGGTCTCGAAAGAAACAGGGGATGACCTCAAAAAGCGCTTCGACTACATCTTTTGTAAACGCAAAAAAAATGTGTTGATACCAAAGGTCGACTTAATTGAGTTACCTGACGATCGCGGAGAGATAACTTTTGAAGGCCTTAGGTTTAAATATTTTACTTATGAGCAGGCTAATATGAAAGTCAATGGCTTTCGTATTGGAAATTTTGCTTATGTTACGGATATCCATGACTATCCAGAATCGATATTTGAAGATCTTCGTGGTGTAGAGGTTTTAGTTCTTAGCGCATTACGTTTTACCCCTTCATATATTCACTTTACCGTCGATGAAGCTGTAGACTTTGCTAATCGTGTAGGAGCGAAAAAAACTTGGCTTACTCATATCGCACACGAGTTACAGCATGAACACACTAATGCTTATTTACCTTCAGATGTACGGGTGGCGTATGATGGGTTCGAAATAGATATTATGGGAGAATAATTAGTCGTCAATGATCATAGAAAAACAAAAAGATAAATTTATGAATGAACCAGAAGGGCACACAAAAAAAACTGCTGTTCTGGTCTCTGCGTATAGAAACCAAAAAGAGCTTCATATTTGCGAAGAGCATTTAGAAGAGCTGGAGCTGCTATGTGAAACGTATGGGGTAGAAGTTCTTGAAAAGGTGCCTTGCTTTTTGCGTAAATATGACGCTGCCACATTTGTGACGAAAGGGAAACTTGAGGAATTCGTCGAAAAAGCTAAAGCTCACGAAGCTGATATTGTGGTTTTTGACGATGAGATAAGCCCGGCACAGCAGCGAAACCTAGAAAAGGCATTCGGTGTGACGGTGATGGATCGAGCAGAAGTAATTCTAGGTGTCTTTGCACAAAGAGCCCAAACAAAAGAGGCTCAGCTACAAATAGAATTGGCACAGGTGAAATATCAGGCGCCAAGGTTAAAGAAAATGTGGACTCATCTCTCTAGGCAGGCGGGTACTTCTGGCGGAGGAGGAGGAGGTGGATACCTCAAAGGTGAAGGGGAGAAACAGATTGAAATCGACCGTAGAATTATTAAGCGGCAGATCACTAAACTGCAAAGGGACTTAGAAGAGGTTCGTGCCCACCGGAAAACCCAGAGAGGACGACGTAAGCGCTCAGAGATACCGGTTTTTGCGCTTATCGGGTATACAAATGCAGGGAAGTCGACGCTGCTGAACGCGTTGACAGATGCGGGCGTGTTTGTTGAGGACAAGCTGTTTGCTACTTTAGACACGACAACACGTAAATTCACTCTGGAAAATAATCAAGAGATCTTACTCATCGACACAGTGGGATTTATCAGGAAGCTCCCTCACTTATTGGTCGCTGCTTTTAAGAGTACCTTAGAAGAAGCTTTTGAAGCAGATATCCTGATTCATGTCGTTGACATCCATCATCCTATGGCGCTCGAGCAGGCAGATACAACATTCGAAGTTTTAAAGGAACTTGGTGCAGAAGAGAAACCAGTTATCACTGTGCTGAATAAAATTGACCTATTGGAGAAAGCTCCTGAGTTCAATCCTGTTCGATTGAAGTATCCCAAAACGATACCCCTCTCAGCGAAAACGAAAGAGGGATTCCATGAACTCCAAGAGCGGATGATTGAAGAAATCCAAAAGAGACGTCAACTCGTGGATTTGAAAATTCCACAGAGTGAATATCATCTTATTAGCGAAGTTCTTAGAAACGGTGTAATTATTAGTCAAGATTATGAAGAGAATGATGTGTTGCTAAAAGTGGATATATCTGGAGTACTGGCTAGTAAATTAGAGAAATATATAGTAGAGCTATAGGAGTTTATCGATGGCTAGTGACTACTCTATTCAATCCCTTCCCGTTGACGAAAGGCCAAGAGAACGCCTTTACAAACAAGGGGCTGAAGCTTTATCGAATTCAGAGCTTTTGGCGATTATTTTGGGAAGTGGGATGAAAGGGAAATCTGTCATACAGCTGTCGCAGGAACTACTGGCGAAGTTTGGGGGATTGGAATATCTCGCCGATGCAACTATCGAGGAGTTGTGTGAAGTGAAGGGGCTCGGGCGAGCAAAAGCGATACAGTTGCGTGCTCTTGTTGCTTTGGCCGGTCGTCTTTCACAGAAAACACAGACAGTGAAAGTGAAAATTGATCACCCTCAATCAGCTTACCATTTGGTCCGTGACGAGTTAGAAAATCAAAAGAAAGAGGTATTTTCTATCGTCATGATGGATGTTAAAGGGTATGTCATTAACCAGCAGGTTGTGTCGATAGGGACTCTTTCGCATTCTCTGATCCATCCCCGCGAAGTCTTTTATCCGGCTATTCGCCATAAAGCATCAAGTATCCTACTTGCCCATAATCACCCCAGTGGGGACCCTACTCCGTCCAAAGAAGATATTAGTGTGACCGAAAAATTGGTCGAAGTGGGAAAACTCATGGGTATTCCTGTTAGAGATCATCTGATTGTCGGTAGGGATCGGTATATTTCTTTACGTCAAGAAGGTGTTACTTTTTAAGTTTTGATTGTTTTGTAGTGGAGCTTAACTCCTCCGTCAGGATAGCTTTGGGATTCTAGTAACTGCCATTTTCGGTCATGTGTCGTTTTTTGGAATAGTGGAATTCCTGTTCCGATGCTTATTGGCATGATAAACAGAATAAGTTCGTCGATGAGGTTTTCTTCTTCAAAGGCTCTTCTGAAATCTGTAGCGGGGTAATTTAATCACACCTGATTGAAAAATACAATAAAAAAATATGGTGAACACACAATGCTCTCAACTTAAACTCTTTCACTGTTTTCGAAGCTCAATTTGTCTACCGATTTACCTCGAGTCACACACCAATGTCATTGAATTAAAATAATCACTGACAGCTCTAAGACCCTGCATCACCGGATAGGTCGCGCGTAAGGCGCCTTGGAGTAAAACGAGGCATCCGTTTTTTTGCTTTGGTAAAAGTATGAGTTTGATAACCGGTTTATATTCTTCCTAGAACGTCTATCGAATACCAAAAATTTACTCCACGGCGCTGTGCACGACCTATTCGGTTTTGGTGATTTTTTTTTGAAGAACCTTAATTATTTTAATTTAATGACATTGGCTGAACACGTACATAAGGTTTTCAGGGCAATCGCATTATAAATAATGGTTCATCACAAAAACGCGTACCCGGAATATCTAAATATTTCCCTCTTCTCCGCGCCCCCGCGTCTCCTGCGACTCCGCGTTGAATAACAACCT
>JAJFMC010000087.1 GCA_021772365.1 Chlamydiota bacterium | reverse complement strand
ATTGCACCTAAACTGGAACGCTATGATATTGTTGGGTTGCTAAAAGATCTCAAAAATCACTTTGACGCAGATGTCAATCGGCGAAAAGAAAAAGTTCAAGTTAAAATTGAAGCAAATGTCGATCGGATGTTCTTGAATATTGACCAGAAAATTATAAACTCAGCCCTCATGAACCTACTCTATAATGCACGCGATGCAATGCCCGAAGGGGGGACAATAACTATTTCGCTAGAAACCTTTAAAAGTCTTGCCGTTATACGTGTTGTTGATGAAGGGTGTGGAATCAGTGAAGAAAACCTAGAAAAAATCTTCACTCCACTGTTTACGACAAAACCCGAAGGTAACGGTTTCGGTCTGGCGGAAGTGCATAAGGATATTCAGGCGCACTTCGGTGTGATAGAAGTAGAGTCCAAAATAGGGGAGGGAACCACATTTATTATCACTCTCCCACTCATTGATGAGACTGTAGAAAAAAGGTAGAATAGGTAGGACCATGACTATAGAGAAAATCCTCGTTGTCGATGATGAAGAGTTGCTTAGAACTTTCGTTGCCGAAACATTAAAACGTCAGTATTTTGACGTTACCACTGCAAAAGATGGAACGACAGCACTCAAATTGATTAAAGAAAACACTTACGACCTCGTTTTTACCGACATGAAAATGCCTGATATGACGGGTATCGACCTAATGCGTCAAGCCAAGGAAATCTCACCAACAACACTCTTCGTTGTTGTGACAGGTTTTGCAAGCATTGAAAATGCTGTAGACGCTATGCGGTTCGGAGCGTTTAACTACCTGGTCAAACCATTCTCTCCCGATACCATCGAAGCTGTCGTAGAAAAAGCAAAAGAACATCATCAGCTGGTCCAAGAAAACCATTATCTTCGTGAACAGGTCTCACAGCAGAATGCTACCAGCGGTAAAGATTTCATTGCGGAAAGTCCTGCAATGAAAAAAATTCTCAAAGATGTACAAACAGTTGCACAAAGTAATGCTAACGTCTTCATTACAGGGGAGTCGGGTGTAGGTAAAGAAGTCATCGCCTCTGCCATTCATACTCATTCCCAACGTGCCGACCGACCATTTATCAAGGTGAACTGCGCAGCAATACCTGAGACATTGGTAGAGTCAGAATTTTTCGGCCATGAAAAGGGTGCTTTTACCGGTGCACACGCAAGGAGAAACGGAAGGTTCGAGCTGGCGAACACAGGAACACTGCTTCTGGATGAAATCACTGAAGTGCCGATCATGCTGCAAGCAAAATTGTTGCGAGTCATTCAGGAGCAAGAGTTTGAAAGAATAGGTGGAACCAAACCAATAAAGGTTGATGTACGAATCGTTTCCACTTCTAACAGGAATATTAACCAGGCTATTGAAGAAAAAATTCTTAGAGAAGATCTCTACTATCGCCTCAATGTGGTACCTATTCAGATCCCTCCACTTCGTGAAAGAAGAGAAGATATTATTCCTCTCGCTAACTTCTTTGTAGAAAAATTTTGTATCGAGAGTCATTTAAAAACAAAGACTTTTGCGAGTAATGGCCAAGAAAAACTACTCAGCTACCACTGGCCAGGCAATGTACGTGAATTAGCGAATATCATCGAAAGAGCCGTCGTCATGTGCCAGGATGAGAATATCCCTGCGGATGCCATCATGATCGATGAACTTACACCAAGCGCAGCGCTGCTACAGGATAATACAAGACCTAGCATAACAGTGGGAACAACTCTAAAAGAGCTTGAAAAACGCTTGATTATTGAAACCCTTGAAGCACAGAATCAAAATAGAACGAAAGCTGCTGAACTGTTAGATATTAGTGTTAGAACCCTAAGAAACAAATTGAAAGAGTACGAACAGTAACATATATGGACATACAACAAGACAAAACCCCTCTTATGCTTTCCATCGGTGGTGGTAAGGGCGGAGTGGGGAAATCGATGGTTAGCTCGAACATAGCCGTACAATATGCCAAAGAAGGACTAAAAGTTGTCCTAATAGATCTCGATATCGGCGCCGCCAACCTACACACTATCTTTGGCATCAGGCAGCCACCAAAAGGGCTAGGGGAATACTTCACAACCGCCAAAAGTCAACTAGAAGATTACCTTCTCGATACCTCGGTCGAAAATCTACAGTTAATTCCGGGAAGCGGATTCGTCCCTGAACTCGCCAATATGCGGCATTTTCAAAAAGTCAAAATCATCAACCAGATGAAAACAATCGATGCCGATCTAATCCTTTTAGATTTGGGAGCGGGAAGCTCCATGAATATCGTCGACTTCTTTTCCATGACAAACGCAGGCGTCATTGTCACGACACCTGAGCCTACTGCCATCATCAACAGCTACGAATTCTTGAAAAATGTTACCTTCCGCATTCTCTTCCGCATACTGAAAAATGAACCAAAACTCCTGCGTATCGTCAAAGAATCCGCTGTTCCTCGTAAAGACAAAAGTGCACCTACAATCGAAGAGACACTTGCGTGCCTAGAAAAAGAAAATTCTTTTTTTTCCGAAAATATTCGAGACGTTCTCAACGATCTTGATTTCTATATGATTTTCAACCAAGCAAGAAAACCTAGCGATGCTGAACTCTTTAAGAAATTGAACGAAATCTGTAAACGCTATTTGGGTCTGGATCTCAACGTTTCAGGACTCATTTACTACAATGATGAAGTTCCCTCTTCTGTATTAAAAATGACTCCTATAAGTCTTTCTTCACCCGACTCTATTACAACGAAAATGTTGCGTAATCATGCGCTGACAATCATGAATAGTGTCGCAGATAAATACCACAAAGGTATCGTAGTACCGTTTGAACAACAGTATGAACGTGCTCTATCTTGGGCACACAATGACTTCGTCGATAACCTACTTACTCAAAAACGCATCAGTAAAGAAGTCGAAAAAAGCAACAAAGCCTACACTTCCAAATACAATGAACGGGTCCCATCGTTTTAACCCCAAACCTTCAACTTGTTTGTGTATACAAATTATCAAATGGATTTATTTGTTACTAGCGTTTTTTATGACGATTAAATATTCTATAAGTTGATGGTTGTATTAATTGAAGTAGGAAAAATGACAATTAACGCACATATTGAAGAATATCCTAAAGGGACAAAATCCGTACCTATTGGTGAGGGGAAAGTTAAATTTCCTGTAGTACAGAGCATGCTATTGTTGGAAAATTCAGCTGATAATCCTCTATATTACAACTCGAGCGTGATGACGCTTAAGGATATTGCTAAAGAAACATTTTTTCAGTGCTACCGTGAAGAGTTTCACGATATCTATATGCAGACGGAAGCGTCAATACAATGGAATAAAAGAGGGGAAAATAGGAAGATTGATAACTATCATATAAAAGAAGGGGTTAAGTGCTCGAAATTTAACCGTAAACCTTACCTCCCTTTTGATAATAACCGTATTACCGTCGACGGAGAGTACCTCAATGCAAGCCCTGTCATTGTCGGAAAAAATGGATTTATCGTCATGCAGTCCCCACTACCTGCGGTATTTTTTCGCTTTTGGGAAATGATTTGGAGAAAAAACGTAAATTTCATCCTTTTGATATCGAATATCGGAAAAAATAATCATTCGCCCCACCATGCAAGGGAATGTCATCATTACTGGCCACAGAGTAAAGGTGACAAAATTTCATTGGGAAGATTACATATAGAACACCTCGGTAACAATAGAACGCGTATTGGCGAAACTTTATTTGGAACACTTATCTTTCTCGACGAAGTGACGTTTTCAATAAAAGCAAAAAATCGTCGTGCACGCCAAGTCAAGCAACTACACTTCAAGTGCTGGGATGAAAATTACGAACCGGATCTTATGGCTTTCATGAACCTCATCATAAAAGTGCAGCATTGTGCGAGTCGTGCTACAGGTCCCCTAGTTGTACAAAGTTCTGCAGGAGCAGGTAGAGCTGGCACGTTCATTGCTGCATTTACCCTTGTTTCAGACGTGTGGAATAGGGTAGTGAAAAACGAAAATTTTGATGATATAACCATCTTTGTAAAAGAAAGAGTTATGAAGTTAAGAGAACAGCGATATGGGATGGTACTCACAGAATCGCAGTATCTATATATCTATAAAGTGATGAAGAAACTTGTCGATCTGATTAATGATCATAAAAGTAAAAATTAATCTCTTACTTACTCTTCAGAGGAAGTTAGAGAAGTCTCCTTAACGAAAGTGCCGTTTGAAAATTCGAGTTCTCTCTTGATTTTACCCGTAGGGAAATAGAGCTTGACCATTCCATCAATCTCCCCGTATGAGTATTCCATTAAAGTCTTTAGAACTCCGTTTTCATACCAATATTCTTGCTTTCCATGCCATTTGTCTTCCACGTAGCGTTGGATGCTATAGATATTTCCGGAGGTGTAATACCACCAAGATTTCCCCATTTGTTTACCGAGAATGTACCAGGCTTTTGTCAGGATATTTCCATCTTCGTCGAAAAATGTCGACGGTCCATGCAGCTTCCCCCAATTGTAAAAGCAGTGCAACTTCACCTTTCCAGTGGAATAAGTCAGTTGGTACTCCCCATTCACGTCATTGCCTTTTGTGATGGCATATTCGAAACCTCCTTCTCCGTTCCTGTGAATGCGAAGAATGTGATCATCTTTGAGTACTTCATTATTTTTAGGCTTTTCAGGGATACGTATAGGAAAGAAATTTTCTTTGAAATCGAGATTTAGTTCTGTATCGACTATTTTCAACGAATGATTTTGATATGAGTACTCTTCCATTTTATCCCCTTAGCTGTTCCGTTCGTTCTTCAAGAGCTTTTGTGATAATCTCAACATTGACTCTAGCAACATCACGCATAAACGCAAGGCGCTTACTATTGATCTGGCTAATGTTAGCTTCGCGTTTCCACTCACTCATCACCACATGTTCTCGTTGCATATTCTGTAAATCTTTGTTGAGAACGCGACTGTAGATGAGATTAAAAATTCCAAGAATAAACTCATATGCAGGCTCTTCTTCAAGTTCTGTTTCGGCAAGGGCGGCCAACCCTGACTGCTTTATTTCCGGAATTTCTTTTATTTCGAACAAACTTTTCTCATAAACAACTCGATCTTCAATCAATACCTGAATATGTTCGATTGAACGTTTTAAACTCTCATTCATTTCAGCAACGGTAGCTATGACCTTATCATCAGTCATTCCAGGCATTGCACTCTTAAGGAGCTCTCCCTGAACTCTTGACCGCAAATCGTAGGAACGGTTCAGGTATTTTTCTGCAGCTTCTTTGAAGGTCATATTGGATATTTTAGGCATCCCCAAACCACCTTCCGTGCAATTGATGATTGTGAGATTAGGGTGTTCTTCTGCATAATCTGTCGTCCACTCAGACTCCGATATCCATTTCCATAAAGTATAGATCGGTCGACCATAGATATCCTCTTTCAAAAGCGCTGTCGTATCAAAATCGTCAGTTTCCAAGATGTCTTTTTCATGCACTGTCGTGTCGTCAATAATTCCTGAAGCATACGACTGCATTTCGGTAAATGCTAAGTCGACACCGACGAAGATGATCGGATTACACCCTAAATTATTTGCTAACTCAAGGCCAAAATTAACGACATTGTGACCTTCATCCAACCATTCGACATCATCTTTCAATTCAAACTGTTCGTCAAACCAATCTGCAATATCATAGCCGCCGGCACCGGGAATATACAACCGTGGTCCATGGACTAATCTGAAAGCATCTACATGCATTCTGTTCCGATAAAATAAAGGAACTTCGTAAGCTTTGTTCGAACTTAAGCGGTACTGCTGCGTCGGGTTGGGGTCTACCCCGATTCCAAAATGGGGGAGGATTCCACGCGATGATAGTGCATTGAGTGCTGAACCTCCACCAAAAACAATCGCTTTATCGAGGTGGTTTTTGAGCTGTAGAATATTTTTTTCTAGCGATGGCCCTGCCCCACAGATAATCGCCGGAATATTTTCGAACTTGCCATAAAGATCAGTACCCTTCCACGATTCCGACAACAGTAGCATATTGGGGTAGTAGTTTTTAAAAAATGATACACCGTAGTTCAGGTATTCTTCGACAAGAGCATTTTTAGTTGCTGCTGCGTGAATGATATGATGCTTTAGGTCTAGATAAAATTCACGGTGCTTTTTTTTATAAGAATTCAAACAAGAAAAAATCATTTGTGTCAGAATAAAATCCCAGTATAATTCTTTGAGGCTTTCATCTTTATCTTCGAGTTCTTCGAAATAGCAAAGGTATGCCTGAGGATCTCTGAGAAGTATACTTGCTGTTTTTGTATGTAAAAAAGAATGGATGACTGCGATGTCGTTTTCAAGAAAAATAATCCCCCTCTTGGGATCTTTTTTCAGCCACTCTACTGCTGCTTTGTAGTAGTGACCTAAACCGATGCCATACACGTAAATGACAGTTATGTTTTTAAGCTCTAAATTTTGGAACCAATTCTCAGCTTCAGTAACAGGATCAACTTGATCGTGATAGTAAAAATCTTCATCTTCCCTTACAAGGTTTTCACTTCCATTATCTGAGCGACATATCCTCAATGGGTTGTCATGTAGGAATTGCAGCTGCACAGCTTTCTTGGGGTCAGTGCGTTGCCACAACTGGACGTTTTCTTCAAATAGTTCTTCACTCATCGCTTAAAACCTTAGTCTGTTTTGATAAAATCCTTCAGTCCGCTCAAGTACATGCATTTCACTTTCGAGTTCTTTAATAGCTTTTTGTAGCCTTTCCTTTCGCGTCTCTTGTGTCTCCAGAGGGTTTCTCTTTTCATAAATCAACTGACCTTTCTCATTCCACTCTTTTAATAGGTAGGAACTGTCATCAAGGTTATACTCGCACTCTGTTGCTTTTACACCGTTGAGGTGCCATGACCGTGCTACCTCAAATGGACGTCCTTCTTTGTATTCACACTCCCAAAGTAATAACCCGTTAACGCCCCAATACCTTTCTATGCCATGTAAAATTCCTTCACTAAACTGTACAATACGTTTCAACGAACGATTTGGATAGTAAAGGCTTACTTCGCCATGTAGCTTTCCTTCGGAATAGGGGATTACAGACTTACAACCACCGTCCTTGTAATAGCAGAGCTGCTCTCCATCAAGCAAATCGCTCCTATAGTTCTCGATATTGTTGATAGCTCCATTTAGGTATAAGCTCCACGCCTTTCCCTCTCGTTGTCCCTTATCATAAAACGAATGCGCACATATCTCTCCATTCTTTCCATAATAATTCACTGGTCCATGAAGTTTTCCTTCTAAAAACGATTGCTTGCATAAGATACTTCCATCGTACCGAAACTCGGTTTCCTGTGTTTTATCTTCAAATGCAATAGGAGGTTGTTCCGGGGGATCGTCCAAGGAAAGATCATTAATCTGGAGAGGGATGTTGTACAGCGTTAATACTCGATCGATCAGGGAAAGATGTCTATTAACTTGTTTATTAAAAAACAGAAGAAAATTTAAATCTATTTCCAGTTGTTTCATAACAGGGTTTTTCGCATGGCAACGCAGAAAAATCTTTTCTCTCGTGGCGATTGATTCAAATAAATCGATGTAATCCGTCAACAAATAGCAGTACGCCTCTTCTTGCTCGAGATCTGTTTCAAGTTGCTCCATCCCTTTTGTATAAGGTTTTGGTGGGA
>JAJFMC010000086.1 GCA_021772365.1 Chlamydiota bacterium | reverse complement strand
TTGGGTGGGGTGAATTTCTTGGGTAAATTATAGAAACCTCTCCAAAAACGTTTTTTTATGGCGTCTATTTGAAAAATTGGGAGAAAATAGTTTTACGATGTGAATTTTCCCTAGGGAAAATTCACATCGTTAAAGGCTCTATAGTTGAAAAATTTGAAGAGATTGGAAAAATTGTACAAAGTCGAGTATATCATTTGATATTGAGAAGCCAATCAGGTAATAATAGGTTTTTTAAAAGAGCTTACTATAGGTGGTGAAGATGTTAGAGACAAACAGCAATGAAACACGTATTGAATCAGACAGCATGGGAGAAATATCAGTCCCCGTAAATGCCTACTACGGTGCACAGACTGCCCGCTCACTCATTAACTTCAACATTGGGCGTGATACCATGCCTCGATCTGTTATTCGCGCCATAGGCATCCTAAAACGTGCAGCGGCCACTGTAAATAGAGATTTAGGAAAGCTACCACAAGATAAAACCGACCTTATTATCCAAGCAACCAATGAAGTCATTGATGGCACCCTCGATGCCCATTTCCCTTTGCATATCTGGCAAACTGGAAGCGGCACACAAACGAATATGAACAGTAACGAAGTGATTTCTAACCGCGCCATTGAAATTTCCGGAGGGGTAATTGGCAGCAAAACACCCGTACACCCCAACGACCACGTTAACATGTCGCAGTCGTCTAACGACACTTTCCCAACAGCGATGCATATTAGTGCGGCAGAGCAAATAAACCACCACCTTCTTCCCTGTTTGAAGCAAATGCTCGAGGCTCTCCGTAAAAAGGAAAAAGAATTTTCCGGTATTGTAAAAATAGGTCGTACTCACCTCATGGATGCAGTGCCTCTGACCCTAGAGCAGGAGTTTTCAGGGTATGTTGCTCAACTAGAGCACGACATCCAATATATAGAAGCAAGTTTACCGACAATTTACGAGTTAGCAATAGGAGGAACGGCTGTAGGCACTGGACTCAATGCCCACCCCGAGTTTGCAGAGAGGGTCGCAAAGGAAATTGCGAACATTACAGGGTTACCCTTTGTCACTGCACCAAATAAGTTTGCTTCTTTAGCAGCACACGACCCAATCGTACATGCCAGTGGGTCATTGAAGACTCTGGCATGCTCTCTTATGAAAATTGCTAATGATATACGTTGGATGGGTTCCGGACCGCGTTGCGGTCTCTACGAGCTCATTCTCCCGTCGAACGAGCCAGGCTCATCGATAATGCCCGGTAAAGTCAACCCGACACAATGTGAAGCGATGACGATGGTATGTGCGCAAGTAATGGGGAATGATGTGGCGATTACTGTAGGTGGTTCCCAGGGAAACTTTGAACTCAATGTCTTCAAACCGATGATGATCTTCAACTTCCTGAATTCTGTGCTGCTTTTGGGAGATACCTGTCGCTCCTTCTCCGAGCATCTTCTTGAAGGATTAAAACCCAATAAAGAAATGATCCACAAGTATTTAGAAAATTCACTAATGCTTGTTACGGCGCTAAGTCCTGTCATTGGATACGACAAGTGTTCTGAAATTGCTCATAAGGCATATCACGACAACACGAGCCTCCGTGAAGCCTGTCTTGCACTAGGTTACTTGAGTGATGAGGAATTTGATCAACATATCAAACCCGAAACAATGGTAGGACCCAATGGGTAACGTAGAGCCTACACTTAAAAGAAACTATATTAATTTAATGCTTACGTAATCAGAGCTACGTTTTATAACTTACTGATGATTTTTTAGACCTTTCTTACGTGCTAGGACTAAAAGAGCAACCATTGCTCCTGTCAAAATAAGATATGTGCTGGGTTCTGGTACAGGTGTTATAGCTGATATCTGCTCAAATCTAAAACCCGTAGGACCCGCCCCACCATTATCTATATAAACATTTAATGTGTTCACTCCGTTCACAAAGCGACTTTCACCGGATGTTATATTACTCTCCAAAGTCAACGTTGGAGACCAACTAGTCCAATTAAAAGCACCCGAAGCAGGAAAAAATGTTCCCGGAATAACAAATCCATTCAGGTAGATTCCAGGCGCTGACGTAGCAAAGTCCTCTGTCACGTGATCATCCATTGTGATTCTATAGTCAATAGAAACGGCGTCCACAATATAACCTGTTAAATCGAAAGTTGTGGTATAGAGATACTCCCCGGTAGGTTGACCGCCCTGTCCCGGACTAATCCAACTTGAAACTGTCGTATTTGGAAGCCAAGCTGGTCTTATATTAGTGATAGGTGCAGGTGGCCCTGTTGGACTAATGGTCCAATGAATATCCGTGGTTCCCAGAGGAAATGAAACATGACTATTATCCACACCCGTGTTATATAGGGTGGGTATTACCCCATAAGAACTTCCAAAATTAAGAATTAACAAAACTGAAAGAAAAGTAATTAACGACATAATAAACCTCCCTATTTAGTCATATAATATATTATACAAAAAAAACCAATTTAGCAAACACTAGTATTTTAAACACGAAAACCTTACTAAAACAAACAAAACAACCTTCCCCATTGAAATTCAATTAGATAGGGAACTACTTTAATTTAATGTTTTGTACACAGACCCCGATTGCCACCCCAAACCGCAGCTAAAACTTCTTTGAGTGCGTCAGATACGACTGTAGCGACGCAGGGAAAGACTCCGTCTTTTCCAAGGAGTACCGGAAGTAGATGGCGTGCTCAAAAAAGTTTTAGCTGTGTATCATCCCATATAAACAATTCATACTGTAAGCTAATATGAAGCAATGGATTTTTATGAAAAATCCTTGTTCCGTATTCACTCTTA
>JAJFMC010000085.1 GCA_021772365.1 Chlamydiota bacterium | reverse complement strand
TGATTGGTATCAATAAGGAAATTCGTAAACGATTCAGGACCATACGCTTTAACAAAAATATGGATCAACTGCGTATTTTTAACAGATTTCTTCAGTTCCGGTAACTGATCAGATAGCGCCTTCAACGTGCGAAGTTGCTCCACAAAATCTTCTTCAACAGGTGAATGAAGGTATGACTTAATGACTGTTAATTCGAGGCCGTAGTGATCAGCAACTGTTTGAGCAACTTCACCGGCATTCACAAGCTTTAACTTTTCCTGGAGGGTATACAACGCAAGTTCTGTGCTGATCTCTTTACGAATTAATTCCCTTCTATCTCTATTGCGTATCGCATAGGTGTCACAAGCATGTCCTAGATGTTCAATGGCTACACGGTGATTGTCTTCATTCATTTTAGTTAAAGAACAGATGACTGAAAAGTAAGCCTTAGCGACTGCTACACTAGAATATTTGTTAGATGGGAAGTGCCTTTGGGCGTAAGCAATTGCTTTGTTCCAGTCAGACCAATACTCACTATCGTTGATATTTTCTAGAAACCCTTCATGTGATAGAACAAGACACTCTTGGATTAACTCAAGGTTTCCGGTAGCAACGAGCAACGGTTTCAATTTCCTCAAAATATCTTTCTTTTCAACAAAGGTATCGGTCGTGAGGTCGTCAGTGATGAGAACTTTAGTGACGACAGCCTTACTGAGGCCAAGCTCTTTTACAATATCAGGGATGAATAGGCGGATTTGGCTAGTAAATGGCTGTTCTGCAAGTTTTGACTGACTGAATGCTTTGGCTCCTGCTACTACGCGAGGGTCCTCTCTTTGTAAAACTTTTTTTACTAGCGCAGTATTCCCTTTTCCAAAACGGTTTGCAAGGTCTTCATCGAGTTGTTCCGGGTGATTAAACTCGTTTTGGAAAGCGATCATTGCTGTCTCAACTAATTCCGGTGTATTTAATTCGTTCAGATGGTTTTTGATATGGTTATTGAACTGGATAATAAATTCATCTGAGTTATCATTAATTTCATCGCGGAGGTAGGAATGTTCGATGAATGCATCGGTAAAGGCTATCGCCACATCTTCACGTTCTCTATTATAGAGATGGATAACAAGAGGCAAAAGCAAGAGCGTTGCTTTTTTTGCTTTTTCAGCATCAGAACCTTGACTTCTTATCTGTCGGTAGACATTGGTAACTGAGGAAAACTGGGCTGTTTTTTTATCGTCCAATTTGAGTATGTCTTTTCCACAGTTGGTAATGAGATTCAAAAACTCATAGACAGCGTCTTTATCCTCTTCAGAAGAAGCTACGTTGTTTAACGTTTTATTGATTGAACTAATATTCTTTATCTGAAAAGGGATCTTTTGATACGAGAAATGGTTGTTGTTGATTTTTTTAGTAACTTTTTTAATCGTACCTATTTCACTCTTTGTAGCTTGAGATTGTTTCAGATAGGTTTCTAATGAACTGTCTGTTTTTTCACTCGAAAAAGTACGAGCAAAGTCATACAATTGATGTGCATCACAAATAGCGCTGTAGGTCTCTGTGTTTTCGTCTAGAAATTTTCCTCGGCAAAGTAGCTTACCTTTCTGTAAAAAATCACTTTCTTTGGCGGTTGGAATAAATAAGCATTTATTCCTGATAAGAGCGATGTTGTCCTCATTGATAACATTTCTTCCGACAGATTTGTAGTAACATGAGACAAGTAAGTGTACCGGAATTGCGAAAATGACTGTTAAGTAAGAAAATAGGCGAATCGCAGTAATAGAAGTTTTTAGAGCTGTACTCGTCGCACTTTCCCCTAAAGCTTTGAGTCCTTTATTTTTGACAAGATCTCGATGCTGTTGGATCGTTTCTAAATCTACCAGTTTTTGTTGTGAAATTATCTCATTTGACTTTGTCATAAGGCACTTGTTTGGTTTCAATGGATTATAAAGAAGCATATTGTAGATGAATAATGTTAAAGTTTTGTTAAGGGATCCAAGAATTAATGTAAATAGTTATCAATATTTTATTTTAATTCATGATTTCCAGGAGAAATACTTACGTGTTCCCAGAATATAACCGACCAAACCACCGATAATGTGTGCTGTATTGGCTATCCCCACAGAAAAACCACTCAATCCGGAGACTTCTAACATAAATGAAACTACTTGTATCCCCAGAACCACAAGAACAAAGGCAGTAATGAAAAGCATAGTTGAACTATGTAATTGATACCCTTCCCAAGGCGCTAGCTTCTGACGCATCCAAATAAAAACGATCATTCCGCAAATGACACCGGAATATCCTATAAAGTTGGGGCCACTCATAAGATATTGAGCGGTATTGGAGACAATACCTGCGATTAAAATAAATAATATGTATTTTGTGACACCTAACTGCTTTTCCATTTGCCGACCTAACACTATAAGCCACATCATGTTAAATAAAATATGGAAAATGTCGTAGTGCAAAAAGCAAGGACTGAGGAAGCGCCAAACCTGCCCTTCACGAATTTTTTCAAACATCGGCACTTCAAGGTTTTCCCACGACGCGGAAGGGTCACGGAAATGGGTGACAAAGTCGGAATAGATTCCTGTCCAGTAGGGGGTCGTCAAATATGCCTTGACCAGCTTCCTTCCTTCAAGAGGCAGTTGTGAAGGGTTCGTCACAGCCTCAGCACCAAACATGTCTATAGCTTTGTCTAGATATTCGTAAGCTTGAGGGTAGTCATACATCAATGCTTTGTTGACCGGAGAAGTGAGAAACGGAGTGAGCGGTAGATTATCGGGTGCTTTGCCTAGACCTGGTCGAGTGAGTGAGGATAGAACAAAAAGAAGGATGCACAGTGCCAATACAGCAGAAGTTACCTTGCCAATCTCTGAACTTACTGTCTGGATCTTAGCGGAAGTAGATGGTCGCGGGGTCTTCGGAGGGGAAGGGGGTGACTGAGATTGCGACAAGTTCACTTCTGAATGTCCAGCAGGCAGCTTTACATTAAATACCGGATCGAAAGGGTCGCTCTCGAACTTGTCGAACCACTGCAATGTTGTGAGATATTGCTCTTCCTCAATGACCCATAAGTGGCAATGGACCGTACCATAGTCATCACTGCCCCAGTCTTGATTCGATTGAGCATCGATCTGATGGTGTATCCCTTTAGAATTGAGAAATACAGAAAATTTTTGTCCCAAATGTGGATCTTTAAATGTGCCTACTAAACGCATAGTTACTTCATAGCTTCTTTATTTTGTCGATAATGTTACTTGTCGATAATCCAGGTACTAGTTGGACTACGTGTATACTACCACCATAGCGTTTAACAGTTTCTGCTTCAATACAGTTTTCACCATATTCCGACCCATTGACATGAACGTCAGGGTGGATGACTTCGAGAAGGGCTATTGGAGTGGTGTCATCGAACCATGTGACGTAGTTAGTAAATTGCAGAGCAGTAATCATTTGCAGTCTGTTTTCGAGTGGTATTATCGGACGGGCAAGACTTTTGTACGATTGAATCGACGCGTCGCTATTCAAAGCCACAATGAGAACATCGGCAACTTGAGAAGCCTCATATATCATTTGTAAATGGCCGGCATGTAACAAGTCGAACGATCCGTTTAAGGTCGCTATCGTTTGGTCGCTCTCTCGGAGTTCTTCACACTTTTCAGATAACTCATCGGGAGGAATCACTTTTTCTAAGTATTTATCTTGCCAAAGTTTCATTACATTCTCTTTGTGTGGTTATACAATAGGTAATATACTCCTTGAAATGTATACGTTCACCCTATTTTGTGTATTTTTACAAGATGAGCAGGATGAGCAGGATGAGCAGGATGAGCAGGATGAGCAGGATGAGCAGGATGAGCAGGATGAGCAGGATGAGCAGGATGAGCAGGATGAGCAGGATGAATATGATAACTTTTTATTTTATCCTATCTATCTTGTTCATCCTGTAAAAATACACAAAATAATTTTCTTTGTGTGCACAAACAACCTGAATATTTAGGTTTACATAGGGGTTGTGTGGCTATTTATTTATATATTTCATACCCCTCTTCAATATCTTGTTCTTAGAAAATCAGGGGGATTGGTGTAATGTTAAATAATTATTTTAATTCAGTAACATTGCCTGAACACTGACTAATTTAGAGCCTTTAACGATGTGAATTTTCCCTAGGGAAAATTCACATCGTAAAACTATTTTCTCCCAATTTTTCAAATAGACGCCATAAAAAAACGTTTTTGGAGAGGTTTCTATAATTTACCCAAGAAATTCACCCCACCCAA
>JAJFMC010000084.1 GCA_021772365.1 Chlamydiota bacterium | reverse complement strand
AGATGAACATTAACGACCGTCAAGTTTTTTAGCCGCTTGGTAAACCTGTTCGCCACGTTCCGTTCCGAAAAGTATTTTACTTCTTCCAACACCAATATTGACGTACCAAGGATATTGTGAAGAATTCGAATTGTAATGGGGAACACTTATGTTCGCGGGGTCGACAACCTTGAGTGCTTTTTCGGCTGTTTCCTTATCAGAAAAACATATCCTGACGGTATATTTCCCATTGCTATCAGAGCATCGGTGATGAATGACTGCGCTTGTGGGGCCAACAGCTTTTTGGATTTCTCTTTTGATCATCTGGTGAGGCTTTTGATCGATGTCTTTTACTTCGTAGACACTATTTGTTATTCTAGAGCGAAACGTCTCCTGGCTTGAGCCTAAAGAGATGCCTGCCATGCCATGAGTAATAGTGCCCATGGGATCTCTTCTTTTTCCTAGCGCTATTTGGCTTAATTGCGTATTGCTACGTCTACTAGGCTTCTTCTTTTGTGTTTCATCATGGGAAACCAAACGATTCGATCCTAAAAGTTCAATATTGTCTATCTGAAAGGGAAGTGCTAATCCACTCATTCCCCCATACGATGGACTGCTAAAAAGCTGTCTTCTTATTTCACGTTCAATTTTCCGATATGTTTTGACAGACCCGTCACTGTTATATTGAACCTGTCCGGACTGATTCTTCACAGCTTGCTTATCGTTTAATTTTTGCACATCTCGATGGTGTGACTGGTCACTTTCCAAATCAAGAGTACCAAGTGAGAAATGTGGATGGAAGTTTTTGGTCAGTTCATGAGTAACATGTGATACTCCTTTCGGATTCAATTTTGACTGATCGATTGTAATTCCGGACTCTTTAACCGCTTCGCAAACCTTACTCCTTAGGAGTTCGAGGTTCTTTGTGTCCAAAGTCAATCGTACTCCTAAGTTGAGTGGAAATGATAAATTTGACCCAGCATCGATTCCGACTTCTGGCCTTCCACCAGTTTTTTTACCTAGAGTAAGCGTTAGTACGAATGGTGAGATGGAAGCGACTTTTTCCGCGACTTTGTTCATTAATTTAGCACGATCTGTTGGTGTTAGACCGTAACTATGTGTTGCATCTGCCCCTGGACCATTAAGATGGTTGAATAAAGTGAGGTGAATACTCTCAGCGGGGGTAGAATGGTAGGTTTGAATACCATTATCTGCCATTATTTGAGCGATTTTTGATTGGATTTTTTGAACGTTGTTTAGTGTGTTACTATCCGGTCGCAATACTAAGTAATCTCCGTCGGTTTGCGCCATAATATTTGCATTTACGTTTGCTGCCATTGTACTTCTCCTTTTTTTGGTACATTGGTGGAATTACAGCACAGAGCTAAAAGTGATTAAAACTGTGTTTTGTAATGTCAACTTTAAGTTAATTAAAACAGGGTGTATTATTAAATATACTTATTTAGATGGTGTTAAGGTTTAAAAAGGGTTTGTTAAATGTTTGTTTTTGTTGTCGATTCGTGAGTAATAATTCTACCTAGTGATAAAAAGAATTTAAGATGCGGGTGTAGTAAAAAAAACTTTTAAATATCGAGGACATTAATAAGTTAATGAGAATTAAAAATTACCTCTCTCAGGGATATTTTTTATTTCTCAACTTTTGACCTGTACAGGGGTGTTTTTATGAATAGTAACTTATACCCAAACAAGTTGAAGAATTGGGTATATCATGTTTGGCCGATCTGGAAATAGTGCACGA
Source organism: Chlamydiota bacterium (assembly GCA_021772365.1). Lineage (GTDB taxonomy): Bacteria > Chlamydiota > Chlamydiia > Chlamydiales > Criblamydiaceae > JAJFMC01. The sequence continues at coordinate 2,782 of JAJFMC010000084.1, read as the reverse complement.
ATTCCATGACTTGCTCGATCCAAAACCATCTGCTTCACAAATAGTCGCCACCCTAGACACACGATTGTAAGTCCAAGAAGAAATTTCAGAGGCATTCCCAAGAAGGTAATCTGGACTTGAGGAGCCAAACGGTTCTCGATCCCCAAAAACGAGCCGGTCATTAGAATTGCGATCAATGCAGGTGTTGCCAATTGTGTCGTCATCACCATCACTTGATTGAGTAAGGGTTAGCCTATCCCACGTCGCTGCATTGGGATTGAAAAATGCAGGGCTGAGCAGTTGATCGGGTGGCAGCAGATCAAAAGAGATAGAAACCGCATTCAAAAAGTCCCAAGGTCCGTCGATGGCGAAAAAACTTAAATAATGTTTGTTAGATGGCATTATCACGTTGTACTTACATGTCAATTAAATATTAATTACATGTTAGTTATATTAATTGACGATATATATACAAATGATGTACAATTTCAATCTAACTAATTCAATTAACTAATGTTGAGAGGGGGATTTCATGATAAACAACAACGCAAGCTGCTCTAATCAGAGCTATATTGAATACACACCTAAAGAACAGGGGAAGTTACAAGAACTGGTAGCTAAAAACATAAGATCCAATTCTAATCTAAATGGGACAAAACTATCGTTATTACCAGTAAATATAGTCGTAAATTTGGGAACCTTCAAAAACCTGAGCCCAGCAAGGCTGAAGATAGTCATGGATGTTTTAGAAGGGTGGGGTAAAAAAAGCGTGGATAAACCGGACTTTTTTAAAGAATTAGCAAAAATTCCTGCCTCAGCAGAGTTTCTTTACCGCTTTGCCGAAGATCGAGGATACCAACATGCAAAGCGCGCTTTAAAAGCTTGGGGGTTCAAAAAGTTACCAATGGATATAATACATCTCGATCGTTTTGCGAGTTTTTTCAAAACTCCAAAGGGAAGTCTCCTGGAAATTGATCATAAATCTAGTCTAAAACATATGATAGGTGCAGTTGTGCAGAAAGAAGTCAATGCTAGTAAACCGTCGGTTATGGAAAAATTACCCCCTTGGTTTGCGGTTGATTGTGGTGTCTTTGAAGACCTAAGCAATGAGAAGAAAGCCCATCGAGCTCTTAATATTCTCAATGAATGGGGTGAAAAAAAGGTAAGCATGCTGATTGATACCTCAGCTACAACAAAAGTATATTATAGACCATTACCAAAGAATTGTTACAGGCTCGCTTGTTACGCAGAAAAATATGAAAAAAAATACCCCTACGCACTTAAACAGTTAAAGAATTGGGGGATGAAAGCTATGCGTGACGAAATGTTTAAAGAGCTTACTTCTGAAAATCAAACAAATCTGGACGTGAGAGAATTTATAAACCTGGCTTGGGTGCTGATGAAACGTGGCGTGAACCCCTCTATTGTCTTCAAGCAAAATGGAAATGAAGAAACGATGTTTAGTGCTAATGCTCTGTACCCTCAATATCACATTATTGATTCTCTGGTGGAGTTAGGAGCTCACCTAGACAGTAAATCCGTTTTCGATGCTGTTGTTTCCTTGGCATTTGAACAAGGAGAAAAGAAAATTCCCGATGCAACAAAATTAAAACAAAGTTTCACATTAATACAAACTCTTCTTAAACATAGTGGAGTATCGATTCTTGATAAGGATCAATCAAACCAAACAATTCTTCACCGCATGATCTCGCTTATCGGAGCACAAATTCCCAGAGGTTCCAGAAGTATCCCTAGTAACATTAAGATAATCTTACTGTTTCTGAGTCGTCTTGATCCTACAGGGCAACTCTTGAAACAAAAAAACGCGACACAAGAAAATTCTTTTGAGTGGGGAAAAAAGTGCCATGGAGTAAGTCGTGATGGTCGTTATACATTTGATGATAATGTTTGGAGTCTCTACAAGGAATGTGACGTCGATACAACACAAATCAAGGAAATTTTAAGTACTCCCTATAACAAACTAGATGCCACTCGTGTGTTGGATAAGGTCCGTCTTGAAAGGGCGTTTGACCAAAATTCTTATCCTAATGTCGAGTTACCTGAAGATATTTCAGACTCAGAGGATTTTGACTATTATTCAGAGTATTAATCTTCAAAAAATTGGGCATGGTTCAAATGAGGGTAACAACTATGGGTAGCTGTTTACCTGTAGGTGAATTTGATGGAGTAATTTGCATTTAGTGTAGTGTCTTTCCCCTTAACTCTCCACTACGACAGAAGGTCGCAGCGAATGCTAAAAAGCGGCCTTTGTCTAACACCCCTTCACACTAGAAAGAGGCAGCAACTAAAACAGAAAAGATCTCTTTGAACTGGGAAAAATTAATCGCCCGTATTTATGAAGTGAACCCACGGATTTGTCAATGTGGGAAGGCGATCAAGATCACAGCATTCGTCACTTATTCAGCTTAGATGCGGCGTATACTTGGCCTTGTGAAGTAACTTATCATGTTTGGCCGATCTGAAAATAGTGCACGAATTCCATGACTTGTTTGATCCAAAACCTCGAGTCCACAACCATCTGTTTCACCAACAGTCGCCACCCTAGACATACGATTGTAAGTCCGAGAAGAGATTTCAGAGGCATTCCCAAGAAGGTAATCTGGACTTGAGGGGCCAAACGGTTCGCGATCCCTAAAAATGAGTCGGTCATTAGAATCGCGATCAATGCAGGCGTTGCCAATTGTGTCGTCATCACCATCACTTGATTGAGTAAGGGTATTAGCCTATCCCACGTCGCTGCATTGGGATTGAAAAATGCAGGGCTGAGCAGTTGATCGGGTGG
>JAJFMC010000083.1 GCA_021772365.1 Chlamydiota bacterium | reverse complement strand
CCAGCTCTAAACTCTTTGCTGATGGTGCGTATAACTGCTTTGAACTTGAAGATGTTTTTGGAGATGAAAATATTCAATCTCTTGATGTTTTATGTTAGTTAATGTAGGTTCGTTGGGTAATTTTATGGCTACATCAATCTGTTTATCATAGGAAATAACAATGGTTTCTATTACTTCATGTGCACAAAGAATTTTTCAGCCGGGTTTAGTTTTGTTAAAAAAGGCTCTCTCGATTGATACTCAAGCTAACATCGCTCAAGCATGTCTAAAAAAAACTTTTATCCAACGACAGTGTTCAGGAAAAGACTTTTTACTACTATCGACAGCTTTCCTGATGTGTTACTTGAAACATGCTCGAAAATGATATCAATAGCTTCTGAATTGGATGAAGAAATTGAGAATATCCCGCCCTCCCATGTGATTGCTTTGCGTTACAAAACGATTAATAGTGGTCTTTTTTATATTCCCTGGCATAAAGATAATGGTGATAATGATGGATTAAAAACTGCCCCAATTGTTTCCATTTCAATAGGCGATAGTTGTGAATTTCTTGTTTGTAATGAAAAACCTGTGATCAACTCGTCGCATCCAATTACAAGTCCGGTGAACCTCTCACATCGGATTAAGATTAACTCAGGAGATGTGCTAGTCTTCGGTGGAAAATCAAGAGAAATTTTTCATTCTATCCATCAAGTTTTTGAGAACACCGCACCTCCTCAGTTGCCTCTAGAATCTGAACGAATAAACTTAACCTGTCGGCATACCCCACATTTATTTGGTAGAGAAGATGAATTTTCTAAGATACCTAAAAATATAGGTGTAAACAATCAGTTTTATAGACTTATTGAGTGAAAGGAACTGTGGTAGCTTCGATAAGGGAGGTAGCGATTTCTTTGAGAAGGAGTGTCGTGATGTTGAGTTCTGCAAGGTTTTGATGGTAGGCTGTTATTTCGTCTTCAAGCATTTTGTGAGCTGTTTCGATGCCAAATAAATTTGCTACGTTGATTTTACGATCGTTTTTGAGGTCCTGTTCCTGATCGCCTATGTCATCGGCAATCTGGAAGGCTAGCCCATAATGTGCGGCTGCTTGCTTAACGAGGTCGAGCTTGGATATGTCACCACCGCCAAATAACCAACCAGAAACAAAGGCAATTTCAAATAGGGAGGATGTTTTTTTGTGGATCACTTCCTTGACGGTTGCTAGCGAAAGATCTGGGGGCATAATGTCGAGGAGTTGTCCTCCTGTAGCTCCATTAAGGCCTGTATTGTAGGTAGCTGTCTCGAGAGAAAGCGTGCAGATACGGTCGCTGTTTGATGAGTGAGGAAGCTTGCTGTTTTTAAGAGATTCCGTATTTTTGGCGTAGTTTCTGTAACCTTCGGCAATGAGGGCATAAGTGACGAGCAACGACAGCGCTTCGCCATAGACTTTGTGTAGTGAAGGCTTATCACGTCGTTCGTCATCATCGTCCATGCAGGGGAGGTCATCGGCAACGAGAGAGGCTGTATGGAAATATTCTGTTGCAAGGGCTGCTTGCATCACATCGGCACCTAGATTGAGTGCGTCAGAAACCATCAGGGTGATGGCCGGACGGAATCGTTTCCCTCCGTTGAGTAACGCATATTCACACGCTTTTCTTGCTGGTGAATTTTGTCCGAATGAAGCAATTTCTCGCTTGATGGCCTGATCGGTTTGTTCTTGATAGTCTTTTAATAGTTTACTCATAACTTAACCTATAATCTAATACTACTAACTAGCATAGAGGATAGGGTAATTAATCACTAGGTCTGATTATTCCTTCGTTTGCGTCCCAATGCCACTAGTATCAGCCCAACCCCTGCCATTAATGCATACGTAGAGGGCTCTGGTAAGGCGGTAATCACACGCGCTTGATCAATATTGGAACCATTAATATTAAAACTAAGAATTGTTAAGGTTTTACGATCGGCGCTGATGGTAAATAGGTCGTTAGTACCACCCCCTTGAAGGTCTCCAGTTTCTAATCCGTTATTTAGAATGGGATATGTGGTTCCTGGGTTATTTCCTACAATAGGTCTGGAAAGATTTAAGAGGTTGATACTCCAGGTAGTAAAATTAGAGGAAAGAATCACTCCAAGTATATCATTATCAAAGGTGTGAGTTCCTGATGCTGGTCCAGGTGTGGTGGGGTCATAGTGTAGGTAATACGACTTATAGGGAGTGCCGGCACTTAGTGTTCCAGGGTTGTTTTTCGTGTAACCTGCCCATGCGTAGGCTCCCACAGGGACCTGGGAAAGTTTTAAATCGATAGAAACGGCACTAGAGAGGAGCCCTTGGCTTTCCTTAAATAATAGTATATCAGGCCCTTGTGTCATTCCAATTCTTACATCTGCAGGTGGGGGTACAACAGTAATTGCTCCATACCCTTGAAATGGTGTATTAAGTATAAAACAACTGAGGATTAGTGTTAATATAGTTGTAATGAAGTGCATGATAATCTCCTTTTTGTTTATTATATAACGATTATTGTTTATCTGTATATAATATAGTTGAATGGTTTGTTCAGGGGGATAGAGGTAGGAAGTGTTTATTTAGTTAAGTAGTAGGTTTTTCGGTAAAATTCTTCAATTGCAGGAAAGAGGCGAGAAGTTTCAAGAAATAATTTCTGGCAGTCGGGTAAGCTGTTGATAAAGAGACTCCCATAAGGTTTGGTGATTAACCTAGGATCGAGGCATAGGATGCATCCACGGTCTTTTTTCTTGCGAATTAAGCGGCCAAATCCTTGCTTGAATTTGACGATAGCATTGGGGATAGAGTAGTCGAGGAAGGGATTTCCCCCATTGGCTTTGATTGCTTCCATTCTTGCCTGGATGATGGGTTCATTTGGCACCTGAAAGGGTAATTTTACCAGAATCACACAACGTAGTGCTTCACCGGCAACGTCGACGCCTTCCCAAAAGGAGTCGGTTCCGAGTAAGACGGACCTATCGGTTGTTCTAAATTTCTCCAGAAGTATTTTTCGGGTACTCTCCCCTTGCATCATGACTGGGTAGCGGAGATCCTCTAAAGGTTTTTTAAGGAGAGAGTAGCAATACTTCATCATCGAATAGGAAGTGAAAAGAACGAAGGCGTTGCCTCGACATTTCTTTGTGGCGAGGTAGATTTTACGTGCTGCTTCTTTGGCGAATTCATCATCTGAAGGGTTGGGGATATCTGTTGGAATGGCTAGTAAGGCTTGTTTCGGGTAGTCGAATGGGGACTCATACATACTTTGAATGACTGGTTTACCTTTCATAAGCTCGGGAACGAGGCCTAAACGCTGACGTATGAATGCAAAATTTTTGTTGGTCGTCAGCGTGGCACTGGTCAAAATCGTAGTAGGAAATTTTCGAAAAAGATTCTCTACAAGTAACTCAGAAATATCGAGGTTGGCGTCAATGAGTTCGACATAGTCTTGTCCACGGTACTTTGTGGACTCTACC
>JAJFMC010000082.1 GCA_021772365.1 Chlamydiota bacterium | reverse complement strand
CAGGTGGGGTGCCGGGAATCGGAGGTGGGCAAGAGATTGCCTGGTCAGACGCAAAACTATGGGCAATGGATTTTTATGGTGCTTATGAAGGGCAAGATTTGGCTCAAAGTCAACATACGGATTACATCGTAAAATATTTTGGATCACAAGTTCCAGAGGTATGGAGGGACAGAAGTATTTCCCCAGGTAGGCAAATAGGGATGGGAACAGGTTATCGTTCAGTGGCTGGTTCTAAGATCTATTTAGATGCTCCCGGTGTCAATGCGCAAAGTATTAGGATTGTGACGCCAGATGGTGTTATGCCCGGCTTGGGGGGTGTTTTGCAAAACGCTGTAGGCACGTTCGTCTTGACGTTTAGTGGCCGCCTGGCAATAGGTGTTCAGGGGGATGGGATTCGTCCCACGATGATCATGATCAACCCAATTAATTCCTCAGGAGATGTTGCAAACCCCATTATAGGTGACAATATAGGAAATGGGGCCGCGGTACCTGTTGTTGGCGATCATTACATTGGGACGTTTGGCGGAGTGACACGTGGTCAGGCCCAAAATGCCGGTGAATTTCAACAAAATATTACATTAGCGATGACAGCGGCACAGGGGCTGAATAATTCCCAAACGGAGCAGGTGCGTGGATTTCTCTTTACCTTCGAGGAGTATTATAAATCAGCATCTTCGATTCTTACTAGTTTAACGCAGCTCATTCAGAAGTATGCTCAGGGTATTAGACCTGCTTAATAGTAGTTATATTTTAAGAGTTAATTAAGATTAAAAAATAATTTATTGTAAATGTATTCAAATAATAATTTACATATGATATAATATTAATAGAAGGGAAGGTGACATCAGGTGTATTTTTGCACCAAAGGCGACGAAAATGTATTAGCCGATAACCTTCACAATAGATGCCTCAAGGAGGAGGATATATATGACTGTATACGATCCAAACGGTTTCCCTACACTATCCTGTGAAAACCCCGCCCCGGGCAGTGTCTGTGCAATACCAGGAGCGCAAGATCCAGATAGTTCTGTTTACTCTTCGAATCAGGTCTGTTTTTGTAAAACTCTCATTCTCGACCGTGTTTTTGACCTACTTGTCAAGATGATTGGCGTTCTACAGAATGCTGCAGTTGCGCAATCAAATAGGGTGAATTTTTTGTCGGAATGGCAAAAGTCATATACCGATGCGATGGACCAGGTTCACTCGTTTGCAACCAGAAATGGTGACGCGTATGACAACCCTGATGACGACAGTGACGCTGACCTGATGTCAAGCTTGAACCGGTCAAACTCTATCTATACGACGACAATGCAAAATAGGCGTTCGGTAGTGAGTGATGATGCTAAGTCGTTACAAACGACTGTTAACCAAACTAGTGATGCTGTGAATAACCAGTCCAGTTTGGCAACATCATTTTTACAAGAGTTGAGTACTTTATTATCAACAGTATTTAGGTCATCATAGACAATATAAGGAATCAATATTGCTTAAAACTAACACATTCAAGACTTATCACTTTGCAAGGATAAATGATTATGTAGCACAGGTCACAAAGCCTGTGCTTCTTGCGTCTAGTGCAAGAATAACATTCTGTTTAAAGAAGGAGAATGCGCTATGAAAAGAGAACAGGAGCAAGTTAGTAAATCAGCAGAAAAAATTGCTGAAAAGATAAGCGACGATGTTTCTGAAAAGTTTGAAGAGGCTGCTGAAAATGTCGTGAAGAAGGGAATATTGCCGAAAGACGCGATGGGAATGGATGACCAAATGCTCGAAGGTATCTATGGGCAAGCTTACCGATTGTACAATACTGGTAAATATGAAGACGCGAGCCATATTTTTCGACTACTGATCATGGCCAATTCAATGGAACCTAAGTATACCATGGGGTTATCAGCTTGTTTTCATATGCTTAAAGAATACAAATTTGCTGTGGATGGGTATACCCTTTGTAGCATTATTGATCCGGATAATCCGATTCCGCAATATCATATAGCAGATTGTTATATAAATTTGGGTGACAAAATGTCTGCAGCCGTATCGCTTAGGATGGCGATCAAACGTGCGGGGAACCGTTCGGAGTTTGGTACATTGGTAGATAGGGCGAAGTTGATGATAGAGAACCTTAAAAAAGAAATTAGTGAAGAAGGGTGATCGACTCTATTTTTATGAGGTAGACATATATTATGGGTAATTGAATGAGTAGTATTGTCAAAACAAAACAGTCCGGAAGGCATGGCAGAGAGGGGCAACAGTCGTTGAGCACCCTAGAAAAAACACATCTAGATTTACCTGCAAAGAACACATTTTCCCAAAAAATAAATCATCCGATTTTGCTTGAACCACTATTGATCCGTGAACACATTATCCAGTCTTTTCCCAATGTGGAAGGTATGGAAAAGACTCCCAGAGAAACCATATACGACGATATGTTCGCTCGAGTAATTCCTCAATGTGCCCAATTGATGATGAAAAGAGGGAAATTAGGCGAGAAAGAGTGGCAAAAACCATCATTTCTGCATGCCATATACTACGAATATAGTCATCCACAGGGCAAACGGGGAAATAAAAAAGCTAAAAAATTAGGAAATAAAATCATTCGAATGGCTTTAGAAATCCTGGAGCTTGACGAGCAAGATAATGATGAGTTTGTTAATAATCACAGACAAAAAATTAATAAGATTCTTGAAGATCTTACTACCACAACCTTTGAATGGGATTTGAAAAAATCGATCAATAAGCTTCCTGATGATATACAGGCACCTGTTTTAGCTGTTACATACCATACGGATATGCGCTCGTACTTCCCTGAAGAGATAAGAAAACAATACTATGCAATAGATAAGAATGTAAAACAGGAGCAAAGGGAGTACTATGGCACCGCTAGTGACCATCGATTCACCTTGGAGACTGACGGGTATGACCTCTCAATCTTTTACGACCATAAAAACACTTTTCTCCAGAAACTTATTGAAGAGGACTATCCTGACGAGTTAAAAGCCCAAATTCTAGGGAAATATTTTCGACCTAACCAAATACACCTGAATTCACAAGCAGAGAAATGTTTCGATAAGGTAGTTTCTCAGGTAGAAAAAGAAACTTATTCCCGCCACTACGGTTCTTTCTACAGAGATCTATTGACTAATGTCCTAAG
>JAJFMC010000081.1 GCA_021772365.1 Chlamydiota bacterium | reverse complement strand
TCCCTTACTACAGGTAACGTGTATACTCAGAACCGGATATTCATAACGCATGAGATGCGTTTCTACAAAGAGCTTTACAGGTTTTCTTTCTACAGTTTGACCCTTCCTAGCTAGTTCATACAGCTTTTTTCCGTCAACTTTTTTGGCTGAAAACATCGGAGGAATCTGCTCAATATCACCTTGAAATTTGGAGATGGCCTCTTCGATTTCTTCCATCGAAGGGACATAATCAGACTCCGACGTCACTTTTCCTTCTGTGTCAAAAGTGTCTGTAGCAACTCCAAGACGGAGTTCAGCGACATACTCTTTATCCTCATTCAGGAACGTATCAGAAAGCTTAGTGTACTTTCTACCAATCAGCATTACCATGACACCTGTAGCAAAAGGGTCAAGAGTGCCTGCATGTCCTATTTTCCTGACGTTTAGTAGCTTTCGAAGTCGGCCAACTAAACTAAACGCTGTCTTGCCCACGGGTTTATTGACTAGAAGGATTCCTTCTGATGATGGTTGCTGGCTCATCCTTGAGTCTCTTCTGGTTTTCGTGTGTTTTTCTCTTCTTTGATTTCCGTCAAAAGTTCCTGGATTTTGATGTACTTCTCCACACTGTCATCTAGACGGAAGGTAAGTTCAGGAAAATGACGCATTACCACTTTTTTTGACGATTTCACAGCGATAAATCCTGCTGCTGATTCCAAAGCGGAAAGTGTTTCCTTTTTTTGCTCATCAGTCCCAATAATGCTTACGTGTACCTTAGCATGTCGTAAATCCTTGCTAATATCAACACGAGCAACAGTGGTTAATTCGCATACGAGGGGATTTTTCACATCTTTGCGGATGACTTCAGTAATCACCTCTTTTAATAAAGAGTTTAATCTATCTGTTCTTTTCATATATTTTTAATTATAGTTCTTGTTTTATGTAAGTGACTTCGTACGCCTCAATGATATCGCCTTCTAGGATATCATTAGTGTTGATAAGGATACCGCATTCGAATCCTTTCGATACATCTTTCACATCGTCTTTATGACGTTTAAGAGAGTTTATCGGACCTATCCAAACCTTCTCACCATCACGAATGATGCGAATATGGTAGTTGCGACTAATTGTTCCATCAGTCACGAGGCAACCGGCAATAATACCATGTTGTGAGGATTTGAACGTTGCTTTGACTTCTGCAGACCCTCTGTCCACTTCTTTAGCAAGACGGTCAAGAGTCCCTTCCATCATCTCCTTGGTGGAGTCGATAGCGTGGTAGATAATATCGTGAAGTTTTATCTTCACTCCATATTGCTTGATCAACGGCTCAGCATGACTCTCGACTTGCGTGTGGAATCCAATAATCACAGCTTTAGATGCTGCAGCGAGCTGGACGTCAGATTCGGAAATTTCACCAACAGCGTTGAAGATGATGTTGAGATCTACTTTATCTGAATCGATCTTCATCAATGCCACTTTTAGTGCCTCCAAAGATCCCTGCACGTCTGCACGTAAGATGACATTAAGCACTTTCTTTGTAGCGGACTCCGCTGAGTCAGTCATGAGACTTTCAATAGATACAGGACGACGCTGTTGTTGTTGTGTATGGATCTTTTCTGCTCTGGCACCTGCAATTTCACGAGCTTCTCTCTCACTAGACACTACGATAAATTCTTGACCTGCTGAAGGTAATCCTGATAACCCGGTAATTTCTACAGGTGTGGAAGGACCAGCTGATTTGATATTCTTACCATGTTCGTCACGCAAGGTCTTGACACGACCCCAGTATTCGTCAAATACAATGGCGTCACCGTGCTGTAGCGTTCCGTTCTGTACGAGTACCGTTGTAGTCGCTCCCATTCCTTTATGCATTTCGGATTCAAGAACTGCACCACGAGCACGTGCGGCTGGGTTAGCTCTTAGTTCGAGAACCTCTGCTTGAAGTGCTAACATTTCGAGAAGTTCAGTTACTCCATCGCCGGATACAGCAGAACAGTTGACCGTGATGGTTTGTCCACCCCATGATTCGGGTAGGAGTTCATGGTCAGCAAGCTGACGATACACCTTCTCTTGGTCGAAGCCCGGTTTATCACTTTTGTTAATAGCTACGATGATCGTCACACCTGCAGCTTTGGCATGCTGAATCGCTTCGTCAGTTTGTGGCATTAGACCTTCATCACCGGCAACGACAAGGACGACGATATCTGTGACATCGGCACCACGAGCACGCATTTCCGAGAAGGCTTCGTGGCCAGGAGTGTCAAGAATAGCAATATCGCCAATGGACGTGTGGCATTTAAATGCACCGATATGTTGTGTGATGGCACCGGCTTCTCCAGCAACACGGTTACTTTTTCTAATGGCATCGATGAGGCTAGTTTTTCCGTGGTCAACGTGACCCATAAATGCTGCAACAGGAGCACGTGGCACAATTTGGGCAGGATCGTACTCATCAATCTCTTCTTTGATAGTCTTGTCTGTAATGCGAATACGTTCTTCTTCAGAGGTGTCGATCGTGATATTACAGTCGAATTCATGACCCAATAGCTGTATGGTCGTTTCATCATCTAGCGAGTCGTTTAACGTATAGATCGCTCCTTGTAAGAAAAGCTTTTCAATCAGCTGCGAGGCCTTGAGCTTCATTTCAGAAGCGAGGTCTTTGATACTTATCGGTAGACGGATATGAAGGCTCGACGGTCTAATGGTGATGATTTCTTCTTGGATTTTTTGCAGCTTGGAACGTTTTTTACGCCAGCGCTGACCTTCGTCTCCTGCACGTAGCCCATGTTTGTCGCGTGCATCGAAACGTGACTCTTGCTGGCGGCGCATTGGTTTGACGTCGCGAAATTCTTTGAATTTTCCTGATTTGTGGTCGGGTTTTTTTGGGGCAATACTGTCAGACTGCTTGCTTTTTGTGGTCGCTGCTGAAGTTTGAACTTTTCCTTTGGCGTCTTTAGGTGGTGGGTTACTTCCCGATTTTGCAGGTTCTGGTATCTTTTTCGGTTTGGGAGGTAGAATATCGTTGATGTGTCTTCCCGTGGGGCCAAGCTTGACAGGTTTCTCTTTAGGAGGTTCTTCTTTCGTGGCAGCCTCTTTTGGTGTTTCTATTGCCTTGGGCTTTGGTTGGGATTTTTCTTCGAAAGTAAGTTGGGGTTCCGCTTTATCTTCGGAATCTTCCTTTTGCTCTTCAGTGGAAGGTTCTTCAAAAGTTGGTTGAGGTTCCTCGAACGTAGGTTGCGGATTCTCTTCAGCACCATGTACCTCGGTAACTTCCTCAGTAACGTCGGTTACTGTGGGTTCTTCGGTTACCTTATCTTCTTCCTTTACCTGCTCTTCCTCTTTATATTCAGGTTCGGCAAATACAGATTTCGAGCGTGCTTTCATACGAGGAGTCTCTTCTTTGACTTCCTCTATGGAACCTTTTGACTCCTCTGCAGGCTTGGATTTATGGGCCTCAGGGCTGGTTTTTGCTTTGGTAGGCTTTTTATCTTTTTTCTCATCACTAGCTTTCGCGCCTGCCTTTTTTTGCGCGAGTTTGCCTTTAACATCGTCAAGATTTAGAGCTTTAGCGATTTGTGAGTTTTTGATGTTTAATTTTAAGTTTTTTGCCAAAATATTAAGTCCTCTGTTTTCGGATTTGCTCTAAAATAAAATCGGCCATATCTAGGCTTATTCCTGGGATTTCTGCAATTTCTTCTGGTGTAGATTTCAAGAGTTCCCTAGTGGTGTTATACTTGTCAGCCATGTGTTCGAAAATGAGTTTGTTGATCCCGTCAATTTCCTTCAGAGGTTCATCGAGAGTTGGATCATCAGATTCTGCAAGTTCACTACGCTGAAGAGTCATTTGTAGTTTGTAATCACGGATTCTTTGCACTTCAAGGGCATAGCCAAGTAGCTGACTATTCAGACGTGCATTCATTCCTTTTTTGCCGATAACGGCAGCGAAATCATCGTCATCGATGACGATGGAAATGGTATTGTCATCTTCGGAAATATTAAATTTTCTGATTTCAATAGGAGAAAGCGCGTTCTGAAGAAGGTTTAATGAGTCTTCTGAGTGGGGGATGATATCAATTTTTTCGTTGTGGAGCTCTCTCACGACATTTTTGACACGAAGACCGCGCATGCCGACGCATGCTCCAACAGGATCGACTTTTGAATCTGATGAGTTAACACATATTTTAGTACGATATCCAGGTTCTCTCACGAGTTTCTCGATAGTGACAATCCCATCAGAAATTTCGGGTACCTCCTGCATAACGAGCTGCCTAACAAACTCTGGGCTACTGCGTGAAAGAACGACTTCGGCACCACCATTCTCTGTGTCATTAACAGCAAGAAGAAGAGCGTAAACACGGTCGCCGACGTTATAACGTTCAATTTTAGGATATTCTCTTTTAGGCATTATCGCTTCTACTTTTCCTAGGTCAACGATCAGATTAGATCCCTTCACGAAACGTTTCACCGTTCCGGATACAAGCTCATTAATACGGTGTCGATATTCTTCGTAGATGACGTCACGTTCAGCACTTCGTAATTTTCTGGTGATAATCTGTTTTGCTTTCTGCGCTGCTATACGTCCAAAATCTTTAGGGGTGACTATGATGTCGATGAACTGACCAATCTGACAGTCTGGGTCAATTTCACGGGCGGTTTCAATAGATATTTCTTGTGCAGGAACTTCTACTTCATCGACGATTTCTTTTTCGCAAAGTACATCGATATTTCCTGTTTTGGAGTTGATGGTGACTGTAACGTTTGAGGCTCCGGAAACACTTTTTTGAGCGGCTGCACATAGGGACTCTTCGATAGCTTTTACGACGACATCTCGTTTGATTCCCTTTTCACGCTCTAAATACTCAAAAATAGCGATCAGATCTTTATTCATATGTATTGCCTCTATGTTGTGACTGTCTTGATAATATCCAAAACGTTAGTATTTATCTACTCTTGTATTGTCTTTTTTAGTGTGAGATTGGTTCTTTCAAATCTCGTTTCTTTACATATTCACCCGCATCATGAATGATGCGGGTGAATGGAAGATATTACACACCTGGGGGCGTTGGTAAGGTGTCCCTGTATAAACGACCCAAAGTGTCAGCAGTGGAAGAGAGGGATTAGCTCTCTTCTTCAGTGTTTTCTTCTTTAGAGTCTTCCGACTCTTCCTTATTATTATCACTGCTTTGATGGTTGCTATCGGTAATGACGATGTCATCGGCACTGCACTGGTTTTCATCAATTTCGTACTCTTTGATAGATAAAGCAATTTTCTTGTGCTCCGGATCTAACTTGATGACTTTAGCAGTGACTTCGCTACCCTTATTGACGACGTCTTCGACTTTGCCGAAAGGTTCATCGGATAGTTCGGTGACGTGTATCAATCCCTCTAATCCATTCTCCAACTCGACAAACGCGCCGAAA
>JAJFMC010000009.1 GCA_021772365.1 Chlamydiota bacterium | reverse complement strand
ACCTTTTTGCAGTCATTGTCGTAGCGCCCGTCGTCGTGAAACCCGATGCTGCTTCGAAATAAGCTTGAAATGGATTTTTTAACGTACCGCTAAAGTTATAAGGTAATGCAGCAATGGCCGGGCTTAAAAACCATATAAGGACAACAACAAAAATCCCCTCCTTTCGGTAGAAAGACCCACTAGATTTTTTTCCAAGGATATAACAAATACATGCAAGTGCAAAGGAGATGAACATCGACTGAAAAAATGCAAACGTCGCATGTGCCTGTGGATGTACAGAAGGGTCAGCGTAATATTCATAATAAATCGCCAGTAAAAACGGAATACCAAGGACGACTGTAAATCCCATGAAGTAGTAGCTAAGTATTTTACATATGTCCTTATACAGCATAATTGTCGCTAAAATATTTGTTCTAATTCATTAACATGTTTTGGATCTGTAATAATGATTACAGTGTCCCCAGCGGATATGATACGATTACCATTAGCGATCATAATCCTTCCTCTATTTTGAATCATTGCTATCAGAAAATCAGATGGTAATAAAGGCCCCAACTCTGAAAGAGGAATTCCCACAATGCTTGACTCCATAGATACATTAATCTCAATAATTTCCGCTTGATTTTCATAGAGCGAAATAAGTGACCTGACAGTTCCGGATAAAATTTGCGAAAGAATATGATTTGCGGCACAGATCCTTGGAGAGACAGTATGGTTGATTCCCAACTGTGCTGCAAAAGGAGCATAAGAAGCATTATTCAAAGAAACCACAGCCGTCTCACACCCCACTTCCTTACTCAAGATTGCACTCATGATATTTGTCTCATCACTATTCGTACAAGCGACGAATATGTCATTCTTACCAACTTTTTCCGATCGCAGAAATTCAATATCCGTTCCATCATGATTAACTACAATACAATACGGTAGAATGTCAGAGAGATAACAGCAAACGTTGTAGTCCTTTTCGATGATTGTTACGGTAATACTACGTGTTTCTAACAGTTTCGCCAAATTCACTGCTGTAGGTGTTCCCCCCATAACCACCACAGATTTTATAGGCTTATAACTCATCCCAAAATACTGATGAATTTCACTGATAGCATTCGTCTCACCAATGAACGTCACTTCATCTTTTGGATATAAAGCATCATTTCCGTGGGGAAAAATGACTTCTCGTTTCCCTGTAGGTATCCCCCCATGTTTCTCTTTCGTCTCTCTTTCAATTAAACCTATCATAACTCCAGGAGGTAACTGAAGCTCACTGAGGAGGAGATCTGACTTTCGCCACCTCTCCGGAACTTCCAGTGTTCGTAACTGAACAGCGCCATGAGCAAAATTTTCTACCATCAAAGACCCTGGACTCATCAGATATTTAAGGATTTCATTCGCAACAAGGAGTTCAGGTCCAATAAAATAATCGACATCGAAAATCCTCCCGAAGTCCAATCGAGTCCTGTTTAAGTAAATATTATCATGAATACGGGCTATTGTATGGGGGTAACCTAAATTTTTGGCGATCGAACAAGCGACAAGATTTGTTTCATCATCATCAGTGACAGCTATCAGCAGATCCGGAGAAAGTTCAAAAAGTTCATCAAGCAACTGCCAATCAGTACCATGCCCGCAACGCACGGCAACATCTATCGTCTGAGCAACCGACTCTATTTTTACAGGATCCTTATCAATGAGGATTATATTATGTTCCTCTTTTGATAAAAGCGTGGCAATGTATCTTCCGAGCTCTCCGGCTCCAATGATCACGATGTTCATCACAAGTCTTCTGGAAGGTGAGTTTCTGTTTGTGGCACAACCTATTCATACACATACACTCCTAACGTATCAACAAGTACGGTCGAAATGTAAACGCCATAAATTCTCATAGTAATTTTCATATTAGCTTTTCTTATTGATTTGACTCGACACTTTATTTAGATGAATCATATACACTGTTCTTTTGATTCGTTTTTGAATTCAAAAATTGCAGTTGCTTAGGACCATATCTGTACGCATACGATATGTTCCATACTCTATCAGTACCATCAACTGTATCAGGATTTGAATACTCCCAGACTACTTCTTTATCCCTATTGACCTCGAAAATCCTTCCTCCAATAGGTTGGGTAACTAAAACATTACCGTTATCTAAGCTTTGAATCTTACCCCATATGATCGACTGAAGGGGTACGTCGTTTGAACCATCATAACTCCATACTATTTTTTGCTCATTAGGATCATATTCCAAAATAGCTGATTTTGGCCAAGACCCTCTATTGTCAAAAATTAGTATATTCCCGTTTGAAAGTATGAGAGGGTGATGGGGGTGTTTCCAGGGTCCTCCCAGAACATTAATAACCTTTTGCTCCGCAACATCAACTTCAATGATAAGGTCTAAGTTTCTGAGTAGTACCAAAACATTACCTTCCTTGAGAAAACCTGAATTGTTTGCCATTTCCTCATCGATATAATGAATTGTGTTGGAATGTAGTGGATCAAAGGTTTGGCTGTTCTTTTCCTTTGTTAGTCGATAGATTTCTTTAAATTTAATAACCACTAAATTATCTAATACTGGAGAGTTTTCAATCATTTCCATAATTGATAAAGATTCAATTTCCTTACCTTCTGGATTAAGAATGGTAATTTTATCATCTAAATACCTACCCGAATCAGACTCACCATCAGAACCATCTTTCAATTCATGAGTTAAAGTGTATATGTTTCCTTGGGGATCAATTGAGAGATCATGGTGAACAAGCTTATCCTTATAAACCCATATCAACTTACTATCCTTATTTACCTTAACGACCCCTCCACCCCAGGGAGTAGAGCCTTCATTAATTACTACGGTTATAAGGTCACCATTAGGAAGAAGTTCTGCTTCATTAATAACCGCGTGTTTTTTTTCAAAAAGAGCTGGAGTCCATATATTTTTTACAAAACTTAAATCCCATTCATGAACTTTTGAACCCTCAGAATCAATTAAAAAAGCCTTAGGTTCACTCATACTCGAATATAACGTATGAGACTCACTATCATTATTGATGTTACGAGTAACACCAACTTCTTTAATAGAAGGCTCGGACTGTAAATTAGAGTCATCTGAAAAAAAGTAATATTGTATTGATTTATATGCTCTACCAGACTGTTTCAGAAAATTCTCAGGATTTATATATTCATAAAAAACTCCAGAGGTAAACATAATTAAAGAAAACGCTACTGCTATTACAAAAGGAATTCTAATGTTAAACATAATCTACCCTGAAACATTTCTTATTTATTACCATTGAAACAAGTACGTTCTTAAAAAAACTGAACACACAACAATCATTCAATCAAAAAACTTACAACCAATTACATAAATAAACCAACCTAATT
>JAJFMC010000080.1 GCA_021772365.1 Chlamydiota bacterium | reverse complement strand
GATGACGTTAGCAGCAACGTATTCCGGATCGAAGGTTTCTGCATAAGGCTGCGGCTGCGGTTCTTCCAGTATGGGCTCTAGAGCTTTTGGTGGTTTACCCGTAAGTATACTAATTTTGTGAATACCTGTTTGTATAGATCCTTCATAGCTGGAGATTTCACTTTCGATTTCTTTCTCTCTTGTGAAAGATAGGCTCACTTGTAGATCCGAAGTTAAGCCAGATCGCTTTTTCGATTCTAAATCTTCGAGGAGAGACTGCTGGATGCTGAGGCGGTCACGTAGTGTAGCAAGAACCTGTTGGTCTTTGCGAAGGATCATGTAGTTTCTCGCTACCTCAGCGATCAGAGAAATCAATAAATCGTAATGGCTTTCGATGGTTTGACAAACCTGCTCCTTGGCAGCAATGACTTTGTTGCGATTAACACCAAACAGGTCTATTTCCCAGCAAGCGTCGAATCCAACATCAAAAAACTGGGGATCAGACTTGAATAGGCCCTCTTGGATCAGTTGATTCATTGGGAATATTCCGTTGTCACTGAAGCGGTATTTTTGTGCTGTTCCCGAAATGCTTATATCGGGAAAGAGGTCACTACAAGATGCTTTTGCCGCTGCACGTGATTCGTAGATGCGCGCAAGGGCAGCTTTGATATCGTGGTTATTGGCGACAGTTTCTTCGACCAAACAGTTTAGAATGGGATCGTTAAAGGATTGCCACCACTGCGACCTGGCAAAAATTTCTTCTTTAACACAAGGAGGATAATCTGCATCTTTGTCTTTTTTATAATGGGTGCGGCAGCTTGCTGTCATCAGTAGGCAAAGTATTAAAAGGTAAGAAACAATTTTCATTGCACTGCCTCCTTTTTCGGAAGAGTCAGAAGGTATGTTGCTGGAATAAATAGAACCGCCATTAGCGTGGCACCCGCGACACCACCGACCATGACGATGGCAAGTGAAGGCCAAAATTCGCCACCGATGAAAATGAGGATCGGTAAAAATCCGCCAATTGTCGTCAGTGTTGTAGAGATTACGTGGCGCATCGCACCCATGACCTCCTCGATGATACTTGGAATATCACCCTTACTGGCTAGTGGGTGGGCATGTATGGCTGCCATGACGACGATGCTATCATTGATGGCGACACCGATGAGACCAAGGGTTCCGAGAATCGTGTTGAAACTGATCGGAAAGGAGATCATCCAGGTTGAGAATAATCCGAGACCTACTGACATCAGTGACACCATCGCAAGGATGACTGCTAGCCTAATACTTCTGAATGACATAATTAACGTGCTCATCATCATGATAATCAATACGGGTGCGTAGATCTTTAGGTTCGCGACCGCTTCAGCGTCGAGTTCGACATCACCGCCGAGTTCGATACGATATCCCTCCGGTATGTTGTTTTTATCGTCTGTAAACTGTTCGAGGACTTCGTAAGTGACATCGATGGGGAGAGCACCGTCTGTCGTGAATCCACGCACGATGTTGCAGCGTTCGCTGTTGTAGCGTGTAATGGCACCGATTTCCGGCTTGAGCACAATGTTACCAAGTGTTGTCAGTGGCGTCCAAGCATGTGTCGTTGGAGAGATAAAGTTAATCGATTCAATTTTCGATAGGTTGTTACGTATATTGTCGCCATAACGAACGCGTACGTCTAATTCGTCGAGTTTTTCTATCACTGACCCAGCAGTCAATCCTTCGAGGTTGCCTTGCAGCTGGTGGGTGAGATCGGTAAGGGTGAAACCTACTCTCTTAGCTTCGACCTCATTTGCACTGAACCAAAGCTTTGGATTTCCACGGTGCAGAGTCATCTGTGTTTGCAGGATACTTTTGTTATTCTGAAGCATCAGCCGCATATCGTCGCCGATATCTTGCATTTTTGAAAGGCTCGGACCAAAAATGCGGTATTCGATATCTGCTTGTTTTGGAGGGCCCTGTGCAAATTTTTTGACCACTGTTTGTGCGATGGCTAGATCTTTGTCGAATTTTTCCTGCACTTTATGGACTAAGTGCATGGTATCGTCACTAGATTTAGTTTTTACAGATGCCTGTGCAAAGCTAGGTGTGAAATCCATGACCATAAACTGATTGTAGTAGACGATGGGAAAGTTGTTACCGATCATCCAGTCCACTTGACGGATTTCAGGATACTCTTTCAGGTATTCATTAGCTTGTTCAACAATTTCCCTAGTTTGCTCGATTGACACTTCCGGAGGTAACCATAGTTTTATGTCGAACATATCACGATCTGTCGGCGGAAAAAATTCATGACCAAGAGAAGGGCCGACAGCGAAACCGAAGAGAGGGAGAGCGAGGGAAATAGCTACAGCTCGTAGGGGGTTAGATAGAAGTATTTTCAAAAGCTCTCTAGATTTCGTATCCAAGCGGGCATTGTAATAACCACGTTCCCACCAATGCCTTTGTTCATTGGACTTTGCTGTACTGATAAATATCGCAGCTAAACTTGATATGAGCGTCATCGAGATGAAAAATGAGGCTGCGATTGCTGATATGACACTACCACCGATTGCCCGAACGAAGTCACCGACGTTTCCTGGTAGTAGAAAAATCGGGGTGAATCCAAGGACTGTTGTGAATGTCGAGGATAGTAAAGGAACGAATAGGTGGTTATAGGTAGATTCTAGAGCTTCTAGAGGTTTCATTCCCCCACGTAATCGCTTCCGCACTTCGTCGACAACGACGATGGCGTTGTCGATGAGTAATCCGAGGGCGACGATCATTCCGTAGATCGCTATTTGATGAAGTGCTCCGCCAGAAACCTGTAAGGCAAAAAGGCTCACTCCTACTGTCAAAGGGAGAGCTGATCCCACGACAATGGCAGAGCGCCAACCCATTGTAATGAAAACGATAAGAGTGACTACTATGGCTCCAGCTACTAGGTTGCCACCTAGCTCTCTGAGACGTTCATTGGTGTAAATACTTTGGTCAAAGACCTTGACGATATTAATACCAGGAGCTCTGTTTGCTGAGAAGTCAGTAACGAGGTCTTCGGCTTCGGTGATCCATTCGTCAATTTTTATGCCTTCGCCCATGCGTGCACTGACGAGGATGCCTTCTTTCCCGTCGATGATGGCGATTTCTCCAAGGGGTTTTTTCCAGTTTTTTTCAACACTGGCAATGTCACTGACTCGCGAGACCAAACCTTGATCGTTTGTCGTAAGAGGGATAGATCCGATTCGTTGGGTGCTTGTAAGTTCTCCTTCAAGTTCGATCAGTAGATCTGTTCGACTCCCACGCATGATCCCAGTAGGTATTTTGACATCGGCAGCACCGATCAATTGAGAAACCGTTACGCTGTCTAGCCCCATCAGTGTCGACTCATCTTGGTCGATGAAAACAGAGATCTCTTCTGTTGGCTGTCCGTACACTCTGACGAGTTCCGTTCCGGACATGTTACGTAGCTTATCCGCTAGCTCCTCAGCCATTCGATTCATTATGTTATACTGTGGGATAGAGTCGTCATCCCATAAAATCCCCACAATCATCGTGTAGGCAATGGCTACGCGGCGGTCATCGAAATAAGGGGGGGATGCTTCTGGTGGAAGTTCGGGTTCTACCTCACGTAATTTGTCGCGGATTTTTGAAAAAATCGCCTGGTTATCACTGGGACCGACCCAGTCTTCCAGTTCGATGATGATCACAGAGCCTCCTGTCCGTGATACCGACTCGATCTTTTTAATTTCGAAAATTTCTTGAAGGGCATCTTCAATTTTTTCTGTCACAAGAGTTTCGACACGGTAAGCAGAAGCACCGGGCATTTTTGTGATAATAATCGGATTGCGGTTTGTGATGCGTGGATCTTCAAGTCTTGGTAGATTGAGATAAGCAGAGAAACCCGCGATAAACAGAATCGCCAACGTTAAGACGAGGAGGTGCCTGTTACGATAAAACAGCGTCGACATCATCTACTCGCTTTTTTTGATGTGTACTGATAAGCCCGGAATAACCCGGTTCATTCCGTCTTTGACTATAAGAGCACCATCTTGGATTGGTGGTCTCACAAACACGTGATCTGTTGTCTGGTCGATAATTTCGAGCTCCTGACGATTCAACTTATAGCTGTCGCGGCCTTCCTGAGGGGTAGCGATGTAGACGGCCCACAACCCTCTGTTGCTCTCCGTCAGTGCAGAAGTCGGTAGCCAGAGGCCTTCGCCTTGGATAACTTCGTCGACAATTAGTGTTGCTGCATCGCCCGGGAACAGAGGTATATCTGACTTAGTGATGGAGAAGATAACTTCGATATTTCTCGTAGCAGAGTCTCTGACAGGGAGAATAGACGCCAGTATTCCTTCGACGGCACCACGTGGTGTGAATAAGTCCATCACCTGACCGACTTTTAGCCCTTGAGGATTTTTGACTCCGATACGAGCTTCGAGGTAGTCGGTTTCTACAAGCTGCAGGACAGGGCTTCCCTCTTCAACAACTGTTCCTTCGTCAACATATCGTTTTGCGATGACTCCCGAGTAGGGTGTAGATAGGATTCCTTTTTCTATCTCAATGTCAATCTGCAAAAGGCGAGCACGTGCTCCGTTAAGGGCGGCTTCTTGTGCAGAGTAATTCTGGTCGGCTTGA
>JAJFMC010000079.1 GCA_021772365.1 Chlamydiota bacterium | reverse complement strand
CCATCAGTCATCCAGTCGCATGCAAAAGTCATCGCCTCACCAATAGCCTTTACAAGTAAAATTTTCCATACCGTTCCCTTCATACACCCAGACGCACCAGCACTAGGTATCGTCGCCAACCTATTCGATCACCTCACCCTACACAGAGCCCTCCGTGAACAAGGTGGTGCCTACGGTGGCGGTGCGTCGTATAACAGTCAAACCGGTAACTTTTCTTTCTACTCCTATCGCGATCCCAACCTAGTGACAACGATCCAAGCATTCAATCATGCAGTGACAAAAATCCTCGAAGGTAAATTCGATGATTTCGCCATCGAACAAGCTATTTTTGAAAAGGTCCAGTCGCTTGACGCACCAATATCCCCCGGAAGCAAAGGACGCTTAGCCCATGCATGGCTCATGGAAGGGAAAACACTGGAAAAGCGGCAAGCTTTCAGAGACAGGCTTCTCTCTTTAACGAAAGAAGATATCATCGAAGCAACCAAGAAGCATATTGCGCCACACATGCAAAATGGAACGACCATTGTGTTTGCCGGTCAAGAACTCATCGACAAGGAGAACGAACAACTCAAGCAGCTGGGAATGCCTGTATTCGAAGCCCAAAAAATCTGAGCGCAGGTCCGGAGAGGCGCGAGAGGGAGTGGCGTTGTGAGGTGATAAGGATTCTCTAGTCGGAGATAAGGTAACTCGCACGCCCACTCCGTCTCGCACCTCTCACGTCCAGCTCGTGCTTCTTACTTCATCTACGGTCCAACACACAAAAAGAAATCGATTACAAAATAATTTTACCTTCTGTTATATGAGTATTGTATTCAAAAGGAGATAGCTATGGATGAAGAACAAAAAAAACTCGCAGAAGAACTCCTCTTTGCAAACGAAGAAGCGCCGACTTTTGCCAAACAACTCTACTTTGGTAAAGTAGACACCGACCAACTTTTTCCCTACCCCACACCTTCCGATGAGGAAAAAGAAAATACAAAACAATTTCTCACCAATCTAAGAGACTACGTCGAAAAAAACCTCGACCCCGACACCATCGATAAAAACGCCATCATCCCCCAAGATGTTATCAACGGCCTCGGAGACGTAGGCCTCCTCGGCATGACGGTGCCGAAACAGTATGGCGGCCTCGAAATGAGCCAAAACGCTTACTGCCAAGCAATAGAGATCATCGCCGAACGTTGCGGCGGCACCGCTGTATTCACAAATGCCCACCAAAGCATCGGCCTCAAAGGAATCCTCCTCTTCGGTAATCAAGAACAAAAAGACAAATGGCTGCCAGACCTATCGAAAGGAAAAAAAATCGCAGCCTTCTCACTCACAGAAGCAAATGCCGGATCCGACGCCGCAGGCGTCGAAACGAAAGCGGTCTATGATCCCGAAAAAAAAGTCTACCGAATCAACGGTAAAAAACAATGGACCACTAACGGAAGCATCGCACAAGTCGTTACCCTCATGGCCAAAACAGAAGTCGAAACCAAAAGTGGCAAAAAAGAAGAAAAAGTCACAGCCTTCCTCATCACACCGGATATGAAGGGACTAAAAATTACGGAGCCAGGACTAGAAAAAGTCGGCATCCGCGGCACACGAACGACGAATTTTGAATTCACCGACCTCGAAGTTCCTGAAGAAAATGTCCTTGGCCCTCTCGGTGGTGGATTACGAGTCTGCCTGACATGCCTCGACTACGGGCGTACCACCTTCGGCGCTATGTGCACAGGGGTCTCTAAATACTGCGTCCAGCGCGCCATTGACCATGCCACAACACGGCATCAGTTCAAGCGCCCACTCGCATCGTTCCCTCTCGTCAAAGACAAAATCGCCAATATGTCAGCTCTATGCTATGCGATGGATGCAACGACCTACCTAACAGCAGGATTCATCGACAACGGCATTGAAGACGTGATGCTTGAATCCGCTATCCTTAAAGTATTCGCCAGCGATGCCCTATGGCAAATCCTCTACGATACCATGCAGATATTCGGTGGACGCTCATTTTTTACCAGCGAGCCTTTTGAACGAATGATGCGCGACGCGAGACTCAACATGATCGGCGAAGGTTCCAACGAAGTGCTACGCGCATTTATCGGTGTCGTCGGTATGCGTGACGTCGGAATGCAACTCAAAGGAATGGCTGACTTTTTCACAAAACCCCTAGGCAATATCAACAGCCTATGGAGTGCGTTTGGCGACCTCACCAGAAGAATTCGACTACCGGCACTCGATATCGAATCCGACAAACTGCAGAATGAGAAAAAACTATTTGTCAAAAACCTCCGACGTTTCGGCATCGACATCATCAAGCTCCTAGCTAAACACAAAGAGGACATTATCGAGCAACAGCTGCAACTCAACCGCATCGCCAACTGTGCCATCGCTCTTTATACGACCTCTGCAGTTCTCAGCAAATTGGACACCGATCTCAAGGCAGCACGCGATAAAGAACACCTCCTAGAAAATGACCTGACAATAGGAAAACACTATTGTAAAAGAGCATTCCGCATCATGGATGTCAACCACAAAGAGATCTATAATAATTTTGATCAAGAGGTCGAAGCAATATCCGATCAAATCACAGGTGTATAAATGGTTATGGCAGAAGATAAGAAAACCCCTGTTACAAAAGCGGCATCATCACTCCTTAGTATGACAGAATCGCTGGCCACTGACGAATCAACTCTTCGGCAAGGTGGTGGTAAAAAAGGAAGAGATCGACAACACCGACTCGGTCGCCTCACTGCTCGCGATAGACTCGACCTCCTCCTCGACAACGTTGACACTTTCTTTGAGTTAGGTATTTGGGCCGGCTACGAGATGTACACCGATATCGGCGACATCACCGCTGCCGGTGTGATTACGGGTATTGGTGACGTCTGTGGGCGGACATGTATGATCATTGCCAACGACGCCACCGTCAAAGCCGGAGCGATGTTTCCACAATCTGTCAAAAAGTTGCTACGTGCACAGAAGATTGCCTTCGAATGCCGCCTACCCATTATCTACCTTGTAGACTCATCAGGCGTTTACCTCCCCCTCCAGGATGAGGTATTCCCCGACGAAGATGATTTCGGACGTATCTTCCGCAACAATGCGATCATCTCCGCTAACGGTATCACACAGATTGCTGCCATCATGGGCAACTGCATAGCAGGTGGAGGGTATCTGCCTGTGTTATGTGATAAACTGCTAATGACCGAAGGCAGCGGACTATACCTCGCTGGCCCAGCTCTCGTCAAAGCAGCCATAGGACAGATCGTCGACCCCGAAGAGCTTGGTGGAGCACGCATGCACGCAGAAATCAGCGGTACCGTCGACTTCCTAGAAAAAGATGATAAGTCGTGCCTGATGAAAATCCGTTCCCTCGTCGATATGCTGCCACAAGATCCACAGCGCAGCAGCAGCCACACTTCTTTTGAAGTCGAACACTACCCTTACAACCTCTACGATATCGTCAGTGGCGACGGAAAAAAGGCGTACGACGTTCATGACGTGCTGACATGTATCGTCGACAGGGGATCACTACATGAGTACAAAGCTGACTACGGACCGACAATCGTCACCTCCTTCGCAAAAATCAACGGCATCCCCGTAGGCCTCGTCGCCAACCAACGAAAGCATGGTGTCACGGGACGCGGAGAGATTGAAATCGGCGGTGTCCTCTACGCCGAGAGTGCTGACAAAGCAGCACGATTTGTCATGGACTGTAATCAGTCACGTATTCCTATTATCTTCATCCAAGACGTATTTGGATTCATGGTCGGTAAAAAAGCAGAACAGTCGGGCATCATCCGCAGCGGAGCAAAACTCGTCAGCGCTGTCAGTAACTCGGTCGTTCCCAAAATTACTATCATCACCGGAAACTCGTTCGGTGCAGGAAACTACGCCCTTTGTGGAAAAGCCTACGATCCCAACTTTATATTCGCTTGGCCCAATGCTAAATATGCCGTCATGGGCGCAGACCAGGCAGCCGATACCCTTTTTGATGTCGAGAAACGAAAAGCAGAACGCGATGGCCACCCCCTCGATGAAAAAGAAGCCCACAAAATGCGAAAGAAAATGCAAAAACGCTACCTCGAACAAATGGATATCCGCTACGGAGCAGCACGTGGATGGATCGATAACATCATCGCACCACATACAACGCGGGAAGTGCTGACAACGACCCTGGAACTTGTTTTGCGATCACCCATGAACAAAAAAACTTTCCACACCGGCGTCATCCAGGTATAAATATGGGCAAACCACTAAAAATCGGAAACGCACAAGCTTTCTGGGGTGATCGTAACACCGCAGCAGCCACCCTCGTCCAACAACAACAGGACCTCGACGTCCTCACCATGGACTACCTCGCCGAAGTATCCATGTCGATCCTCGCCGTCCAAAAACAAAAAGACCCGGATGCAGGCTACGCCAAAGATTTCCTCGACGTAGTCCGCTCCTTAGCAGCACACTGGCAATCGGGACGAAAACTCACGCTCATCACCAACGCAGGTGGACTCAACCCACAAGGCTGCGGCATCGCCTGTCAAAAGCTCCTGACCGAACATAATTCTGGCCCATTAAAAATTGCTGTCATCGCTGGTGACGACGTCATCGACGAACTAACAAACAGCCCGCCATCTAACTACCCCAATATAGACACGAACGAAACCATCGGCACCGTACAAAACAACATTGCCACAGCCAATGTCTACATAGGCTCAAAACCTATCGTCGAAGCATTACAACAAGGAGCCGACATCATCATCACCGGCCGTGTTGCCGACCCATGCCTCACCGCAGCACCCTGTATCGCGCACTACAACTGGTCGTGGAACGATTTCGACAACATCGCCAGCGCCACCATCGCCGGCCACCTCATCGAATGCGGCACGCAAATCACCGGTGGATTCTCCACCAATTGGCTATCCATCGATTCCATGACACACCCGGGATATCCCGTCATCGAAATGTATGAAGACGGCAGCATCATCGTCACAAAACCCGACAACACCGACGGTGCCGTCACCATTGAAACCGTCAAAGAACAGCTGCTCTATGAAATTGGCGATCCCGACAACTACCTCAGCCCCGACGTTACCGTCTCTTTCCTTTCTCTAGAGGTCGAAGAAATCACAAAAAACCGGGTCAAAGTCATCGGCGCCAAAGGAAAACCTCCGCCAAAAGACCTCAAAGTCAGCGCCACATACCGCGACGGCTATAAGGTCGAAGGGATGATCACACTATACGGTCGCGACTGCCACGAGAAAGGACGGCGCTGTGGGGAGATCGTCCGCCAACGCCTAAGTACCCTAGGACTCGAACCCGAAGAGTTTTTAGTCGAATGCCTCGGCACCGGCGACGTCGTTCCGGGTCTTCAAACCTATAACACCAACGAAACTGTGCTACGCATCGCAGCACGCGACCAAAACAAAGAACCATTACAGCAGCTTGCCAAAGAGATAGCTCCCCTCGTCACCAGCGGACCGCAAGGGATGACGGGTTACTCAGCGGGGCGACCCAAAGTGCGACCGATATACTCCTACTGGCCAGCACTGATTGCTACGGAAAAAATACACCCCTCCGTCACAATTCTGCAGGTGAAGTCATGAGAACAAAGACACCCAAACTATACGACATCGCTTATGCGAGGAGTGGTGATAAAGGGGGGAATGCCAATATCGGAGTCATCGCCTACAAAGAAGAAGATTACGACCTCATCCTCGCTATCCTTACAGAAGAAAAAGTCGCCAAATATTTCGCACCTCTAGGCGTCAAAGAAGTCATCAGATACCCGATGCCCAACCTCTGGGCCATTAATTTCGTGCTTGTCGGCATCCTCGGGCAAGGCGGCACAGGCCTCCTGCGTATAGACGCCCAAGGAAAAGCCCTCGGACAAGCGCTCCTCGAACTGGAAATTTGATACTTCATTTTTTGAATTTTACAATCTTTTGTAACGAGTCGATCAGGGCTTGAACAGCTACAACGTTTGATGTTTTTTGTTTACTAAACCTATCCTTTTCTCCTTGGTATACATTACCATCCTCCAATTCATACTCGGGATTGAACTGTATATGGGCAGGATCAATTAATTTTGGGGTGAGTTTTCCACTAATTTTATCCTTTAAGAGGATAATGCTTGCTCCAATTAATGCAACATTATTACCCTCACTTTCGATTACTTTTTTTAATTTCACAAGGTCTTGAATTAAACCATTGATTTGTTTAGAACTAGAACCTTCTAAGGATTTTTTGAGTATCTCCTCGGAATTACTATAATTAAAAAACCTCCCAAATTCACCCAAAAATTTGCCGTCTTTAGCAATCATATAGCCAGGGGAACCTTCTGCTCCTTTTTTCATCTGAAGAGCATCAAGCCTACTTTTACTTGAACCGCGGGTTACTTTTATTTCACGCTGGTTACAAATGGGGTTTTCAAGACCATCGACCT
>JAJFMC010000078.1 GCA_021772365.1 Chlamydiota bacterium | reverse complement strand
TCGAAAAAACATTATACAGATATTTTCTTGTCGTAAACGACTTTTTTACACCCATCTGCTAAGCCTCGATTTTCGGTAAATGGGAGTCTTCAGCAAGATGTATGTGTGTGGTAAAAATTTTATTATCAAAATAATTTACGTGATCTTAAGCGATATTTAGCATTCAGTTAATATCCTTCAGCTATTCTTCCTAACATATTTAATAAAGAGGTAATGGATTACTCAATATAAATTTATTAGGAGAATGAAAATGGCTACAGAATTAACAATATCAAGAACACAAAGTATGCCGAACCTAACCCTTCATGCAGCAAGAGAAGGGAAGCTTGGTTCCAAAACTGTCAAAGATCAAACAGCAGACTCGTCTTCTGCGTTGCTCACCATCGGTGGTGCAGCAGCAGCAGCATTTTCTTGGGCATCATCAAAAGGGGCCGGTGCAGCAGCCGCAACTCATGCTTTGGGTGCGATCACTTACGCAAAAATAGCTCCTGTTGGTGCTTATGCGCAATACGCAGCAGCTAATGCAACACATGCAGCAGCTTCTGCAGCAGTCACAGGAACAGGACTCGGTGTCGTAGCAAATTGTGCTTTAGGAGTACTTGCAGGTGGTGCGGTATTGACTACAGGGATCATTGGTTACAATACTCTGATTGCGAAGACTCCTGAGGAACAAATATCTTTAGGTAGTATGGCGAGATACGCATACAACAAACTTTTCGGTTAAAACCTTCAGGGTTCGGGGTATTGTTCATCAACCCGAACCCTATTCTTTATCATTTCTTAATGTTCTCTTATGAATATAACATTCATGTAAATTCAAATATTGTTAAAATATCAATCGTAGATAGGTGAAATAATGGCAATTATTAATGGGGCATTATCAAACTCAATCAATCAAATACTACAAGTGGAGTCAATGCAGGTTTTCTTTTATCCATCGGTAACGAGGACCAAGGAGGTGTTTATTTCACAGACTTGCATGGAAACGCTTCGCCATTCGACAATCCAAAATTTGACAGACTGTTTCAAACGGTACAGACAGTTGCCTTTGACTCACTACCCAACGAGTTGAAAGAGGTTGATAAAGACTTTATTTTTGATGACGTATCCGAAGAATTTACCAAAACTCTCAAGGAAAAATTTTCTTCTGAAAAGATTGGAATTCTCAATAAGAAACTTGAAGGGGTTCTTAAAGAAAAAACACTTAAAGTATTCGACGATCCCCATGAATATTTTATGATAAATTTTGCATTACTTATTACTTCGCATCTTCTTCTAAATAGAAAAAAGGATGACGTAGTCAACTTGAATATTTTAAAAGAAGCTAAAAAGTAGAACAAAGAACTGATTGCTTCTGTAGTGGATGAATCAAAAGAGTTAACGAAACAACTCAAAAAAGTTAATGAGATTGACGATAAAGTTAATGTCATAGGAGAAAAATTCGTTGAGCATACTAAAGCATTAGAGACTATCGAAAATGAAGTGATACAAAGTTTATCGGATCGAATACAGTAAAACAGTTTATTGAGATTGCTCTGGAAGATGTTGGCCTTAAAGCTGAACACTCCTTAGATTCTATGGAAAATTATATGAAGGAGCTTAAACGCTGGGAAAAGTCTATAACCTCTAAGTATGGGATTGAGTCGGGTATTGATTTTGCATTTATCGAAATGGCTAAAAAGCGAAAAATTGATATTATCGATCTTGAATCGATCGAGACCCATAAGAGATTTATGGATCTGATGGAGCGTGAAAAAATGTAACCGTCCTCAATAAACAAGTTGAAAGTAGAAGAAGTAAAAACTTATTATCAAGAGACCAAGGATAGTATTCTCAAGCCGATCACTCACACTTACGCTACGGTGTATGAACTAGGCTTCCTTCCTGTACTTAAGCATATAATTGGTAAAAATTCTGATGAATTTAGAGAACAGCTGCATGCTCGAAATATGGAGATGGTTTTAACGGTTCACAGGCAAATTCTTTCAGGTAAAAAGCCGTTTGCTATCGCAGGTGCAGCTCACTATATTGGTGAAATGGGGATGCAAGTACTTATGAAACAGATGGGCTACAAAATTAGACGTGTAATTTGCGAAGAGCCAAGAAAGTAGTTTCAGTCATCTTTGCATAAGTAGATGATTTTACCCGAATCTTTTGGTATGAGGGGATTCTCTAGTCTTTGTGGCATGAGAATCCCATTCCTATTGATTTGGAAGAGAAGGGTGCCATTACCTTCATGCTTTTCCTTCCAATTTTCGAAGGTAAAGTTACTTGATAGTTTCGTACACTTAACGACATACCCTTCTTCGATGAGCTTAGAGAGAGAAGAAAAGTCACTGTTTTCTCCAAAAAGGTGCTGTCCCATCAAGGACTCCTGAATTTTCTCTGTGGATGCCGAAAGCTGGTACAGTTTGGAGTCATCGAGATGTCTGCGTAGGTGAATCATCGCTAGACTATTGATATCATTATTTTCTGTTAGTGCTAGAACCAGGTCTGTCGCTTCAATATTTTCCGGGAATTTTTTCTCATACTCTAAAAACGTGCCGCGGAAGACGGGAAGAGTGTAGCGCCTCGTTTCTGCAACTTTCCAGTAGTTGGGGTCGATGAGTTGGACTTCGAACTCTTCATTGACGAGCGCTCTTCCAACTGCTCGTGCGAATGCATTCGCACCGACGATGAGAACTTTTTTTTCTGTAGCAGACGATACACCTAAGAAACGAGCTGCTAGGGGAGTGAAGAAACTGTAAAAGATGACTGTACCGATGATAATTCCAAACGTGATAGGCGTAAGGTACAGTGCTTCGGGGTAGCCCGATCTAGCTAATTCCAATCCAAATAGCGACGCCATTGCTGCTGTAACGATCCCTCTAGGGGCGATGCAGCACATGAATAACGCTTCATTACGCTCAAGCTTCCAAAAGGCTCCTGAACAGAAGACTGTTAACGGACGAGCGATGAAAATCAAGAAGAGGAGCAGGACTAGTGTTTCGTCCATAGCTTCGATGAGTAAACTCGTCTCTATCGTCCCAGCTAAGCTGATAAACAAAAAGGAAATGAGGATGACGGTTAGATTTTCCTTGAAGTTGATGATACGATGCACTTCCGTTTTTTGCTGGTTGCCGAGGATAAATCCCATTACCGTCACGGAAATAAGACCTGAGTCCATGTGAATGACGTCGGAAGCAGTATAGACGATAAGCATCATCATCAGGGTCACAGGACTTTGGATGTTATCAGGGATCAGAAATTTACGTAGGGAGAAAATGATGATAAAAGCACCAATGACTCCAAACAGTACACCAAAAGTGACAGAATTGACAACAGCAAACAGAACCACTTCGATGGTTGCATGTCCGGGAATGCCAAGAAGAGCTTCAAAAATGATAACCGCAGCGATCGCACCAATCGGGTCGATGATGATCCCTTCCCACTTAAGAATCGATCTCACTCTCGGTTGAACGTGTAATTGGTTAAGCATCGGCGTGACTACAGTAGGACCGGTGATCACTAATATCGCGCTTAGTAGGAGAGAAAATTCGAAAGAGAATCCAACAATATAGTAGAGAAGGAGAAATGTTGAGACTACGCAAGCTGTCGCGCCGACAGTGACGAGGCTGTTGACGATGATTCCATATTTCTTAACCTCTTTAAGTCGTAGGCTCATTCCCCCTTCAAAAAGAATGACGGCAACAGAAAGTGAGGTGATGGGACCGAGCATGTTACCAAAAACAGCGTTTGGGTTGATCAGTCCGGTAGCCGGGCCTAGCAAAATGCCGACAAGGAGCAATAGCAAAATCGAAGGAATACGTGTCAATGCGCTAATCCATTGGCAACCAATCCCTGCAGCTACGATGATTCCCAGGGCGAGTGTGATCGTGTGACTTTCCATATATTTAAGGTATATAAAAACTTCACTAATTCTGTAAAGGGGAGCGGCACGACTAGTCCTTCAACTTGTTTGGGTATACACAATGGCTTGGATGACAGCCTCTTCAACCTCTTGCGGTGTTTCGGCAGGTTTGAGAATCTTGCGGTCGGTGATGTTTTTCTTACCGTCTTTCCTGATGGTAACGACAGTACGTTTTTCGATCTTAAGCTGCGTAAACCCTTGTTTTGCAGCAACGACACGGATACGTGTAAGGTGGTAAAGCCAGCGAACGGAATCGGGGGCTGGGCCAAAGCGGTCTTGCAGTTCGGTCCATATGTCATCGACCTCTTCCCAGGTCATGGCATCGCCTAGTCGCTGGTAGACTTCCATCCTCAAGCTCGATTCGTTGACGTAATCGTCAGGAAGGCGGGCGTCGTAGCAGAAGTCGACTTTTGTGTCGAAAATCCCCATGGCCATTTCACCTTGCAACGCTTTGATTGTCCGCTTCAACACTTTGCAGTAGAAATGGAAACCTATTGCAGAAACGTGTCCGGACTGTTCTATCCCCAATATATCTCCGGCACCACGAATTTCTAAGTCGCGCATGGCGAGTTTCATCCCGCCGCCGTAGCCTGTCGATTCCGCAAGGGCATTGAGGCGCCTTCTCGATATTTCCGGCAGGGCATGGAGTCTACGTACCAAGAAGTAGGCATAGGCTCGGCGGTTCCATCGTCCCACTCTACCTCGCAGCTGGTAGAGGTCAGCGAGACCAAAATGGTCGGCCTTATCGATCAACATGGTGTTCGCATTAGGGATGTCGATTCCGTTTTCAACAATCGTCGTGGCGACGAGGATATCGATGTTGCCGCTTTTGAAGGCGTGGAAGACTTC
>JAJFMC010000077.1 GCA_021772365.1 Chlamydiota bacterium | reverse complement strand
CTTAATTTTGACTCTAAAAAAGTTCTGGCGCGCAGCGCCAGGACTTTTTGAGAAGTTACACAAATGTGTTACCTTTGTTTGAACCATGCCAAAATTTTGTATGAATATCTGAAGAACTATGGTAGGTTTAATTATTCATTACTGGGGATAAGGTGTTTTAAGAGAGCGGTTTCATGAAAAGTTGGTGTTTTATATTCATTGCCTTGCTTGTTAGTGTAACGGCAGGCTATTCAGAAGAAAGATCGAAAAAAGTTTACATTATTACAGGACCTGAGGCGTCAGGTTCGAGATTTATTGCTAGGATCATTGCTCACGTTATTGATAAAGATCGGCATTACGGTTCTTGGAGTGGGTTGGGAGTTTGTGGGGAAATTGGGGATGATGTATTGGTCGTTCACCGATCACAACCAGCCTTCAGACCAGCACAGTTTACGCCTTTAGAGGTATTTGAACAAATGTTTGATGGATATGATAGATTTTTTATCATAACGACACGTGATCTTAATATTGTAAAACAGTCTAAAGAACGGTCTTATGGCGGCTCAAAGCATGATTTAAATGTTCATGAAAAAATATCGAAACAAATTTTGTCCGAAATTCTTTTGAAAGAAAAATGTTTTATTTGGAATTATGAAACCCAATTATTTTTAAAAGAGGTGTACTTTCAAAAACTGTATGAATTTTTGCAGGTTGAATCGTCTTTTTTTCCTCCGGATTTATTTGACGGAAACCAAAAATATTTCGGTATAAGCTTTTAACGATCCCGTGGCGTTTCTGTTTCAAATCTCTTTAAGTATTTATCCCAAATTATGGGTGCTTTTTCCCTCACTATTTGATCTATATATTGGAGTAGATCAACCTCTATATCTTTAGTATAGTAAACTGCTTCGGGTTTTTTTACAGCGGAAACACCGTGGTTACCTTGCCATTGATTAGTGTAGCTATCATAAATCTGGTTTATGTAACTTTGTTTGTTTGAAATGTAATCGTCCCAAAATAGTGGAGGCTCACTGGAGAAGTTTAGAATTTCAATGAGGATTTGATCTAGATGTTGAATAACATCTTCGTAAAATATGAGAAGTCTATTACCAACCGACCAGTTTTCGTATGTTCGAAAACGATCTAAATACTCATTTAAAAATATTTGCACTTGTGTTTTCTGAAGATCTTTTTTTGTGGATATTGAAAAATTTCGAAAGAGTAACTCCTTAGGATTTCTTGTGAGATGAATTAATCGTTCGTAATCAGAAGGGATTTCTGTTGACTTCATCAAATAATGGGTTCGATATATGAATGGAAGATCAGATATCAATTCCAAATTTAGGCGACTGTTCGCTCTGGGATGAATTAAGTTAGGAAAAAGACCTATAGGTTTTCTCGTAACTGCTAACATACAGCAGGAGACTAAGTTAACACCTGATCGGGGAGTGGTAAAAAGGATTGTTTTTTCATGATTATTGTACGAGTGTGTGCTTGAAAATGAAACTGAAGGAAATGTGCTAATTGTTAATACAACGAGCAGAACCTTAAAAATATGCTGATAAATTTTCATGAATTATCCTTTGCCTAATATCGATAGAGTTTGCGTAAAGACCAAAAATCCTTTCTGAAAGCGGTCCCACCCGAAATGTTCATTTGGAGCGTGGATTTGGTCGCTGTCCAGTGCCATTCCCATCAGTACAACATCCCCACCACATGTTCGTGCTAGTTCAGTGACGATAGGGATAGACCCTCCTTCGTACGTAAAACCACAGGGCTTACCAAATACGACACTGTATCCTTCGGCAAATGCTTTGATTATATCGGAATCCGGAGAGGCACGAAGCGCTCCTCCACCACCTTCATGAAGGTCAACTTTAACCGTCACGCCTTCGGGACTCAAGCTCTCAATATATCGAGCAACTTTTTCTCCGACGTTTTTAGGGTCTTGTCGTGGTACTAGACGGCATGATATTTTTGCTTGTGCAACAGCAGGGATGACTGTCTTAAATCCTACCCCTGAATACCCTCCAGAGAGACCATTGACTTCTAAGGTAGGCCTAACAGTTGATCGCTCTAGCGGAGCGTAACGCAGCTCTCCACCTGTAGCTTCTAAGGCAAACGTATCGCGATACTCATCTGGGTCGAAAGCAAAGTCGACTTGTCCTCTTTCTTCATCGGTAAATTCGTCAACGTCATCGTAAAATCCGGGAACAGTGACCTGACCATCACAGTCGCGTAGTTTGGAGACTACTTCTGCTAGAGCGTGGAGTGGATTGTAAGCACGTCCGCCATGTGTTCCTGAATGGAGGTCTGTATTAGATCCAATGACTTCTACATCCATGGTGATGATGCCTCTGATTCCAAGTGTCACAGAGGGCTTGTCAACAGCGGCAATGCCCACATCTGCGATGACGAGGTAGTCAGCAGCTAATGGTTCTTTCTTGTTTTCAAGAATCCCTGCCAGTCCTTCGGAACCACACTCTTCCTCACCTTCGATGATCCACTTGATATTAATTGGGAAGGAATCGTGTTCATGCATCATGGCCTTCAGAGCCTGAAAGACGTACATGCATTGTCCCTTATTATCCTGAGCACCACGAGCGTACACGTTGCCATCGACCATTGTCGGCTCAAAGGGAGGGGTCTTCCATAGTTCTAAAGGATCGACAGGCTGCACGTCGTAGTGGTTATAAATCAACAGCGTCGGTTTATCTGGTCCGGCATTAAGGTTTTG
The DNA here is from genome assembly GCA_021772365.1 of Chlamydiota bacterium. Lineage (GTDB taxonomy): Bacteria > Chlamydiota > Chlamydiia > Chlamydiales > Criblamydiaceae > JAJFMC01. Next base: position 3,988 of record JAJFMC010000077.1, on the reverse strand, counting down.
TGCGAAAATGGTGGGGTGGCCGGATGTATCCCATAGCTCTGTTTCAAATCCTATATCTTCAATATGCTTAATTAACCAGTCCGCGCAGCTATGAACTTCATCCTGGTAAGCCTTGTCTGTACTAATACTCTTAAATTGTAAGAATGTAGAGTAGTCATCGAATATTTCCTTTTCGTGGTCGGCGAAATATTGTTCGAAGATTTTTAAATCGGAGGTTTGCTGATTCATAGTATTACTCCATTGAAGATTGTTGGTTTTGCTTTTCTATGTTTTTAAAAATTGGTTCCGTGACGAAGTTGGTAATCGAGTGGCTGGTGCTTTCGATAGAATGATGAATTTTATCGAATGGATAGACGTCTTTTAGTGAACTCGAAAATAAAATGGAGCATACCCCAAAAAAGACGACAAGGTAAACGGTCACCCACTTCTTCACGCGTCTATGATGCTTGGCGATAACTCCAGGTTTTTTCATCGCAATCTCTAAAAAATCCATACGCTCACGGATGCTGAAGTGATGCCAACTTGGGTTGTTATGAGTGTTTCCCGTAGCAATACCTATCTGGTCGAGAGCGTCGATCATATGTTGTGGAGGGCTCCCTACAACGTAGCTATGGAGGTCGGCTTGACGCTCAAACAATCTTGAGAAAAATCCGAATACCAATCGGAAATATATGGCCATTATCACCACATAGGGAATTAAAATGGTTAGAGGGAAGAGAAAAGTCCAGAACTTGGAGGGGTAAAGGATGTTCATCAACGCAAGGGATTGGTATGTTGCATCAAAAAATAAAAGAGAAAAAAGGCTGGGCAACACAAAGATACCAAATAAAATAAAGGGGAGAATCAATAGGTGTTTGCGGTAGCTGTGGCCGATTTCGTGAATCAATATCGCTTCGAGATACTCGGTAGGAACATCATATAGTAGCCTTTTTGTGAACATAACATAGCGGAATTTTGGGATAATACCAATAATTGCTGCCGTGTGAAAGTTGTTCATAACCGTCCATATACGCAAACCGGCACAGCAGAAATTTGCTTGCTGGCAGGTCTTTGTTAGTCGCAGCCATAATTCAGCGTCTTCAATTTTTTCACATAGCCATAATTTTTGAATGAAATAGGGGAGAAATATCATGATCAGAAGAAGGACACAAGCGACGAAGCTAAAAAAAACGAATAGGCTAGCAGCATTGTTTTCAGGGTATAAAAGTAGGGTTGTCCATCTGTTTTCCGGCAAGAACATCAACACATCAAACAACAGTGTAAAAAATAGGAAGGGAATTACAAACGGAATCCACAGCCTGAGTTGTTTAGAAGCGTAGTTCCACTTTGTTTCTTTATCCGAATCTGGAAAAAGGAAGCGTTGATAATGCGATCCAACATGGTAAACGGCTAATCCACAAAAATATAACGATAAAGATGCCACAGCATTAGCAAAAGAGAAAGAAAACACTCGATGTGCTGCGAACACATAATGGTAAACAAGAAGGTAGGAAATAAGAATGATATTCGCAAGAGTATATGCGAGAGACTTATGTTTACGTATCCATATCTTCATGCTACGTGCTGTTACGTAGATCAGTACCAATAGTAAACAGTAGATTCCTAATGCGATACCCAAGGCTTTCCATGGGTCATTTTCGTAGAATAAAGCACTACTTTCTGGAGATAATGTCACCAGAAGAAGAACGATAATGAGATAAAATAACCCTGCAAACAAAGACTCAATCCTAGGTTTGACAATCTACACTACATGTAGGATACAACGTATCATCAATTAATATGAACCACTATCCCTAATTGTACAGAAAGTGGAAACCTTGGAGTTGCGTAGTAACGATCAATGCGGTAATGTAAATCCCATGAGTGATTTTATAGCAGATATACATTGTGACCTACTGTGCTATTTGGCATACGACAGCAAGCGCACTCCCCACGACAGCGCTGTTCGCTGCTCCATCCCGCAACTTCAAAAGGGAGGTGTGAAGTTGCAGGTCCTTGCTATTTACACCTCGACCTCCCCACAATCCGTTGTTGAAGGGCAAGAGCAGGTCAAACGATTCCATATGCTTCTTGATGAACATTCAGATATATTCACTACTTACGGAGGTGATCATAACAAAATAACCATCATCCCCAGCATCGAAAATGCTTCGTCGGTATTCAGTGAAGAAGAAAATCTTGACGAAGGATTCAAAAGAATTATCGACATAGAACAAAACACTTCAAAGGTCGCTTACCTCAGTATGACATGGAATGAAGCAAACCGTTTTGGAGGCGGCGCCCACACAAAGAGGGGTATTACAGACGAAGGCAAAGTACTTTTACATTTTTTAAACGAACGGCGTATCCCTATAGACCTGAGCCATACGTCCGACAAACTCGCCTATGATATACTTAATGAAATAGATAAACACTCGCTTTCACTCCCTGTCATTGCTAGCCACTCTAATGCCAGATCCGTCTATGAAGCAGCACGAAACCTTCCTGATGAATTGCTCTCAGAAGTGATCAGTAGAAAAGGTCTCATCGGTTTGAATTTCGTCAATCACTTCTTAGGTGATAGCATCCATCTACATGTTGCCCACATCCTTAGTTTAGGGGGATACCACAGTCTTGCCTTTGGTGCTGATTTTTTCTACGGTATGGATGTACCACCAGAGCATCAAAAAGATCCGGAGACACTATTTTCTCCAGGGTATCGAGACGCAAGTGTCTACCCAAGAATCTTAAACGAGTGGAAGACACAATTACAGCTTGATGAGAAAATTATCAATAACATCGCCTGGAATAATGTAAATAGATTTTTGGAGGCTGAGGTTTATGGATCTATTACAGCAGCATCAAAATGATGTCGGAGACATTCAAGATGAATTGATCGAATGGCTTAAAAACCGTTCACCCCAAGATTCTGATATAGGAATTACCCTTGCACAGCAGAAACATGTCTCCAACACCGTTCGTGAAAATAGCTATAAAAGTAAAGGACCTCGCCTAGGGATCAATAAGTTAAATCGTGTCCTTAATGTCGATAAAGAAAACAAAACTATCACGGTCGAGCCTAGAGTGACGATGGAGCAGCTGGTCGACGCAACACTCCCTCACGGTCTCGTCCCTGCCGTTCTTCCTGAATTTAAAAGTATCACTGTTGGTGGAGCTATCAATGGAGCAGCACTCGAAAGCTCATCACATCGATATGGCCAATTTAACGACATTTGCATTAAATATGAGGTCCTTTTAGGTGATGGTGCTGTCATCAGCGTTACTGCAGAAAGTCATCCAGACCTCTTCTATGGAATTAGCGGTTCATACGGTAGCCTTGCTGTCATTTTATCGATAGAGATTCAACTTGTTGAGGCCCCTCAGTGGGTTGTACTCAACTATCACGATTTTACCTCCATCGATCATGCTGTGCAGTTCATGAAAGAACAGCATCAATCTTCTACACCTCCGGAGTATATCGAGGCTATCGTTTTCAATAAGGAGCGCACTGTTGTCATTACCGGTAATCCCGAACAGGATGTTAAAGCCCTCTCCAAAGTATCATTCGACAGACCGTGGAATAAATGGTACTACCAACACATTAATGAGAGGTTTGGCGGTTCTATTCGTCAGGATGCTGTAAAGTTGCGAGATTACCTCTTTCGTCAAGATAGGGCCGGATTTTGGATGGGAGGGTATGCCCTTCATCCTCGCTTACTCTTTCGCTACATCATGGAATATTACGGACATATCCCCAAATGGTTAGAACCTAAAGATATTACCAAATACAATAAAGTGAGAATGCCCTCATGGTTGTTCAGGTGGATGTTCGGATGGATGATGGATAGCGAACGTCTCTATCATATCATGCACAAAGGAACAGAAAAGTGGTTTGCTAAAAACTTTTCCATTCAAGATTACTATCTCCCCGACGATGCGACTGTTAATTTCACCGAATATGTCATCAATCGATACGAGATTCTCCCCATCTGGTTGTGCCCCATGAAAA
>JAJFMC010000076.1 GCA_021772365.1 Chlamydiota bacterium | reverse complement strand
AACGTCTTTCCCGAGGGAAAGGCGTTGTTGTATTTTAGCATTGATACCCTTACATACCAAACGTGACTGCAAATACAGCGAACGATGACGTATCCACCCATCATACATATCCTTTCCTAAGAATCTTTCCGTTATCTAATGAATCACGAGAGCTTTTTCATTGCCAAAAACTCAATTTTTAAACACGTCCCCGGTATAAATGCTGCTTGATTTTTAAAAAAACTGCTGTACAATTCCCCTTTATTAATGAACCACAACCTATTTATAGAGTGTTTTTTATGACCATATTTTTTAGTCCATCATCTCCTAATTGCAATAGTGGCGATCTTTTCAGCGCTGACTCAACATCTCCTACCGAAAAAACTATCGTAGATCGTGATAGAGAGAAAGTGAAGGTGATGTTAAAAAATAGTGATACAAATCCCAATCAAAAGAATAAAGAGGGCCTTACTTTAATGGCTCTTGCTGTGATTACTGAGCAGCCTGAGCTCCTTCCTGAATTCTTAAATCATCCGAAGATAGACCTTAATCTAGTGAGCTCTGGGTATGGCACAGCATTACACCTAGCCTGTTCGTATGGCGACATATTTGCCACTAGAACATTACTTAGACACTCTGACATAAATCCTAATGATACAAGTTATAGCACACCGCTTGTGCTAGCCTGCAAGTTTGGTTATGTGGAATTAGTGAAAGAACTCATAAACCATCATAAAACAGACGTTAATTTACCTGATAATGAAGGAATAACAGCACTTTGTACCGCTATTTTATATAACAGAGAGGATATTCTCAGAATACTGCTGGATCATCCAAAGATAAACACAAATATAGAGAGTATTATTTCAGGCGAGATTCACACTCCACAATCAATTGCTGTTCTTTTAGGTCATAAACACCTTATCGAGATACTTGTTTCGGATTCTCGGGTTAGCCTTATCTCTGTTGACTCTAGAGGAGATAGTGCTTTAATGATTGCACTTACTATGCCTGTAAAGGGACTGAATTCTGTTGAAGATAAAGCGTTACCTCTAAAACAAAGTAGCACTTGCGAAACCAAGAGTATATGGACCCATGTCTCATTTCTTCCCGTAAGTAATGATAAATCACATTCTCCTCCAAAGGAGTTTTCAAGTAACCTAAAACAGGTAAATTCCAAGCTCCTCAGAAGTGGCAAATTTGGAGAAATTGAGCTTACAGAAATTAAGGGAAGAAACACAAGAGAGAACCAAGTTAACTACCAACGTGTAGTCTATCGTTGTCATGAATTTGTTACAGTCAGTTTACTACAAAATAACACTCCTATAGGTGTGACAATTTATCGTCCTCTCTTCCCTATGCTTAAACAAGCGACAACACTCAAAGCTAAAATGCAATCAAGTACTTATTTTTGGCATATTGCTAATAAATCCATATCTATAGAATCGCAAAACATGCATGAGTTTATTAAAGTGTTAGCTGATAAAAAACTCTGCGTCTTTCGTGCTCTTAATGATGATAATGACCCTAAACTACTTCTCCGAGGAACCCCGTTGAAAGGCAAAGGGAATTCAAGAAATGTTAAAAATCAAGTTGACAAAGGGAATACAGCTTTAGTTTCTTCATCAACACGATTAATGACGAAATTCCTCACTAACAAAAAAGTCAAAAATGGTGGATACGTTTGTATACTTAGACAGTTAGGGGCAAAATTATTGTTAGGAGAGGGTGTTAATTTACCCGGATTTTTGGATCACGACTCTGTAATTCGTATTGTTAGTGATGATGCACGTTTGGTAGAAAAGGCTAGAGGAGCAAGTGAGGCTCTGTTTACCACTCCAATTGATACTAATCTCGTTGTATACTTTGACGATGGCTATCCATCCGCAAGTGGAAGAAGAAAAAAAAGTTCTGTTGTTATAGGGGCTCCTTCAAGAAAGGTACAAAAACTTCTCAAAGAGTATAACGTAGATTTTGCTAAAATAGACGACGAGTTTAAAAAAATCCTGTTATCAAACGTTGGTCTTCGGAAAATGCGGGATGCTCTGGAAGAACACCTAATTAAGCAAACAGCTACATTAAAGACACCTTAACAGATTCTTAACACTAAAATCACAATTAAAAGTTAAACTTTTGTTTCACAATTACTCACAGGTATTAATCATGAAGAAACTAGTCCTTTTTTGTAGCATACTCTTATTAGCAATCAACCTAGCTGTAGCTAGCGATGAAGAGGTCAGCCAAGCCCGTGTTGGATTCCACACGGACAATCTTGTTATGACAGCAACTTTTACAACGGAAGAGATGCCCGAATACCTCAAAGGAACTGGAGAGATCAGTTCTTACGTCGTGTACAAGCTTGCTTGTCCGACAAAAAGCGCTTACCAGCTTAGTCACCTGAGCAGTGATTCAAGTCAGCTTGAAAAAGAGAAGAGACTATACATACAAAACTTCATGAAATCTGCTGAAAGCATGGGGTTGGATGCCTATCCCATCACCTATACGCTGCAAGAAGAACCCACAAAAGGTTATTACAGCTACGTCACCAAAAGTTCTTTGAACAACGGGCTGACAATTGCTCTGTACACCGATTTTTATGATGCGAAAGGGCACCTCTTTGTTGTAGCACAACTAAAACTGTACGATCAAACGGATAAGCAAGACTTAGAAGAAGCCAAGGATC
>JAJFMC010000075.1 GCA_021772365.1 Chlamydiota bacterium | reverse complement strand
CCGATGGTCAATACAATACCGGCGATACCCGGTAGCGTCAATGCAGCTCCTAGGTTCTGTAAAACACCCCACATGATGAGGAGGTTAAATGTAACGGCGCAGGAGGCTACTATACCTGCAAAACGGTAGTAGCTGATCATGGCGACGAAGACGAGGAATAGCGCGATAATCGAAGCGGCGATTCCATGGACACGTTCCTCTTTACCTAGGTCTGGGCTGACATTTTGCTCCGACAAGATGTATGGCGTGAAGGTTAGAGATCCAGCTTTAAGGTCGGCAGCAAGTTGGTCGATTTCACGTTGCGAAAAGTGACCGCTAATGCTACCACCGTCACGCAAGGCAGCTCGTAGAGCTGGGCTGCTGATCACTTTGTTATTGAGGATCACGGCCATTCTCCAACCACGGCCTTTTGTATAGGTCTCTTTAGGCGTTCCCTTAATTTGATCTTCAGCAAACTCGGAAGTCCAGTTGTAGAAGTCGCTTCTAGGATTTCCGCTGCCGTTATCGTATGAGCCTTTTACCTGGAAGGAGAGCACGTTACCTTCGGATGGGTCGTATCCTACTTGTACGTTAGTGAGGTTTGCCCCCTCGAGCGCGTAGTTGTGGAAAACGATCATCAGTGGGTTTGTTTGCCCTTGCCATTCGGAGAAATCTTCACCACGAAGGGTGGCTATTGATGAAAGTGTGTCATCGAAAGCGTGACTGACTGTGGAATCAGCAGGATTAGGAAGTCGAAGTCCATTCTCATAAAGAAGTTTTGCGACTTCACCTTTCGGATGAGTTTCTCCTGTCGAATCGTCACCACCGAGGTGTCTCCAGGCAATTTCGTTGATGCTCTTAGCGTCTTTCTTGTTTGTAACGACAGCTTCATTCCATATATTTTGCAAGAACTCGTTCACTTCTGAACGTAGGCTTGTATTTGTTGGAGAGAACTTCTCGTTGACAATATGGAAATACATCGCCGACGCTTTGATCAGTTCTGAAGCAGACAGACCTTGCGAACCAGGGAAGTCGAGGATGATATTATCGTTCTCGATACGGATCGTTCTTTCCGATACTCCCATTTTATTAATACGTGTGTAGAGCTCGTTGACAGCCTGGTTTAAGTCTTCAGGATTGGTCACCGGGCGGCCATTCTGATCGCGTAAACCAATGCGGACGGTCTTACCTCCGGAAAGGTCGAGGCCCCACTTAAGAATCTTACGATCATCACCACGGAAATATTTTGCGGCGCTGAGCTTGAAATTTTGCCAGTACGGGTTCTTCGTTGGCGGTGGGATCAAGTATTTTTGGTTGGGGTTGAGGTCAACTTGTGCTTGGTCGTATTCTTCTTTCCGCTTGAGAAGATCTTCTTGAATACGGTCTTCGATTTTGTTACGTGCTAGCAGACGTTGCTCACCGTTAGTTAAGTCGAGGACAGCATACTTCTTGGAGCCGTGGACTGTGAAATCTTCACGTGATGCTTTCAAGATATTTGCATAGTAGTCGTCTAGCTCGAAAATATAGTCATTTTTGAATGCAGGATCGATACCATAGGAGCTGCCAGGGTAGGCAATGAAACCGTTTTGCTTAAGGATTTCTTGAAGCTCTTGAATGTCCTGTTGGTATTGCTGACCTTCTTTTGAGTCTGGGTATTTTTTGTACTCGTTTTCAATCGTTGCAAGACCACGTGCAATCACATAGATAGAACCGTTGTGAAACCCTGATGGTAGAGCCGTACTTTCCGTGGAAGGTGCGTAGATGACGAGGCCTAGCTTCTGATCACTACCACTTTCTTTTTGGTAGTCAGCCCAATCGCGGATGGGGTATGTTTCATTCTTCAGGTCTATATTTTGTGGTGCCCATGCATCGATTAACTGACCAGTAATTTGCTTGCTGCGTTTTTCGGCCAGTGCTCCAAGATCAAAGGTTAAAACCCCTTGAGTGTTGGTTAGCGTACTGAAGTTGACAGCAAACGTGTCTCCGCTTGGTGAGATACTTTCATCGGAGGTGTTCGATGCTCGTGCGATATCGTTGATGACGTATTGGTTGAGCTTGTCTTTTAGGTAAGACTCTGCTTCGGTAATCACTTCTGTCGTACGAATTTTTTGTACGTCGGGATAAAAGTTGATGAGTAGCTTGTCATTGTCCCAGTCTACAGTTAGTGATTCAATAAATGGGTTTCTTCCTTCTAGGGAAAGAACTTGCAGGTTGTCTTCGCCAATGTTAGCTGCGCCTTTTTGGACCTCTTTAGAAACTTCTGCAGTAGAAAGCGGAACCATTCCGGATTGGAAGGTAGTGAGGTTTTTCTCAATTGTATTGATCGCATTAGCAAGAGCAGATTGTTGCTTTTCTAAAATGTTGAGAAATTCCTCGTTTTCAGAATCGATGAATTCTCCATCACCACGAACTCTTTCCATTTCTTTGGTGAGAGAATTGAGATCGCCTTCCACACGGCTATTGATCGTTTTCAGGCGAGCAAGGTATTTTTGTGGGAGTTTTTTAGAGTCGGGGCGTTCTATCTGTGAAAAACTTGCAAACCATCTTTTGAGGATGGGGCTGCCTTTTCCAAGAGAACTTGCCGCTTCCGTGATGTCCTTCGCTAGGGTAATGGCGGCTTCGTCGTGACGTCTGTCTGTAGGGTTGTCGACGATGGCGGAAACGAGAGACGCCTCTTTACTAGCACCGCCAAATGCGACGGCTATCTCGGAGACGCGATCTTCGATTACATCTTGATAAAAAGATGTTATCTTTCCGTTTTCACTATACTTTTCTGAAATGTGAAATAATTTGTCGGCATCGCTATGAGAGAGTCTGACAGCAATTTGCCTAGAGATAAGGACTTCATTAGTGTTGTCTGTTTGCGATGAGCTGTCAGCAACAAGCTCTAGCTGTGAAGGGACAAAAGGGATTAATGGCCCAGCCTTCTTTAGAAAATGTTTGAATAGCTTGGTGTCATGCTCATTGAACAACTTGACACTGATGAGTTGAGGGTCATCCTCTTTCAACGTTACTGACTCGGGCTTGATACCTAAATTCTTTGCAAATGAACCGATCCATTCCACGGCATCTTCTTCAAGGGTGTCGACTCGATTAACAATCGCAGTCGCAATTCCTTCAGCTTTACCCTGGGTGATGGGAGCTTGCAGGTTGTTACTGTAGTAGAAAATTGTCGGAAGGATGTTGTATATGGTCAGAATAAATACCGCTATGATGAGGTATAGTTGCCATTTTTTTCGCTTTTCCATCGTTTACCGTTCCTCTGATTCAAAACATAGACTGATGTCTTAAGTGGTTATGGGCTAACCATCTGTAACTTTCAGCACATGTATTAAAGGTTGGTTAAAAGTTTCAGTTGTAGATCCTTAAAATAATAGCAAAAAAAAAGAATAGCCGCAAGAAAACACCGAGTATTTCCAAAACCTTTTTTTACACAGTTGCGACTAAGAGCAGGAGACGTACAGTTAGCTGTGTTGTTTGATAAGTTTAAATTTACTTTTAATAGTGACTTCGTTACCGACCTTAACCATTCCAAATAAGCTTGGTGGTTTTAGTTTGAAATCCGATAGGAGGATCGGAAATTTTAGAGTAAATGTTATTTTTGAGTCAGTCACTTTCCAGTCAGTTATAGTCGCGTCAATGACCTTTTTTTTTTTCATAATGGTTATTGTAAAGGGAAATGTAATCGGTTTTTTTGAGTGTTTAGGGAGTTTTGATAAATTGAATCTCGTAAAATTACCCTTAATTAGAGGGTGTTTTAGGTAATCGAACATTTCGTACATTTTTGAGTCTTGAAGAGAATTTGAAGTGTTCATCTTCTTCACTGAAACAACGGTATCCCAATTTGCAACTAGCTCACCATTTTTTTTATCTACAATGACTTTAAAAGAGGGGGATGTGACATGGCCTGAAAAATCACGAAGTGATGAGGTTCCTGAAAACTTGATCTCACAGGTACCAGTGTATAGTTCGTTAGCAGATAAATGAGTGGTTAAAGCCATGATAAATAGAGCGAATAACGTTAGAGATTTCATGGTGGATTCCTCAGGAAATTTAAAGTACGAGCCGAAAAGGCTCGTACTTTACGAAATGAATTAAGCTTTGGCAGTAACAGGTTCACTAGGAGGCTTGCTCTCAGCTTCATGTTCCCCAGTAAGCTCTGTGTACTGTTTGGTGAGGTTTTTGACAGCAGCTATCCATCCTATGATAACGAGTATCATTACCACCGCAACAATTGGTGTGACAGCAGAAAGACTACCAACAGTGACGAATAAGAAGGTGTATAAAAACGCTCCACCAGACTTACCTAAACGGGCTCCAACAACGTCGATGGCTGCTTTACCTTTGACCTTGGATTCTTGGTCAAGAGGAATATATGCCATCTCTTTGGTTGGATCAAACAAGGAGTATTTTGTCGACTTGCTCGCTATGTTTTGAATCATACCAATTACTACAGCCATCATCACCGGTGTCGTACCTAATAGTGCAATAGTACTTGCTGCGTAATCTTGAAAAACGACGAAAGCAAAAAATATAGAACCGCTGACAAGAAGTGCTATTGGCGTCATGATTGCAGCTTTTCCCCATCCCTTTGTACGAATGATGTATCCGCCAACAAAAGTCATGCAGATGGTGATGACACCTGTTATTGTTGAGAATAATCCCATGAATGCACTGTAATCATTAGGGTTAGGGAATTGGATTTTCAATTGCCCCTTCCAGACAACTTCTACAAGGTTAATGCACATTCCGTATCCAATCACAAGCATTGCAATACCGAGAATATACTTCGAACTTGCAAGGAACTTAAGACTCTCACCTATCGACATTTTTGGTTTCGATTTTTTCTTCTTACCACCCTCTTCAGGATCGTAGAATCGTTTGTCTGTTAGAATGTTACGGTTCATCCACCAGTATGTAGCAACAGTAGTAAGGGCAGCTACCATGAACATCGACATCAAGTAGTTAAGCGATTTCTGCCATGGGTCTACTCCAGGTGCGACATTTTTTCCCATTTGAGAAAAGTAAATGATCATCGGTCCAGATACCATGAGAGCAATATTGAATCCTAGAGTGAAAATTGTGTAAAACCTTTTAGCTTCTCCTGTACGGACGATTTCGTTTGCGAATCCCCAGAACATGAGTGAAAGAACCGCTGATCCCCAAAGTTCTGATAAAATATAAAACAGGGAAAACGTCCAGTTTTCAAAGCAACCTACCAGACCGGCTAGACCTTCGGGAAGAATTGTAGAGAGATAGGCAGCTGTCTCCGTCGGATGAAGTAATTCGTGATTAGGATAAATGACAAACGCAAAAAGCCCGAAAAATACGATAAAGGGGGCTATTGTTACATAGAAGAGATTTTCTTTGGTAAGAATGTTGCTGAGCTTAGCGTAGATCAGCATAAATATAATCGCTGCAGGGACTACAAAGTACAGTTTTAGAAAAGGGATTGCTTCAGAGCTTATGGACGTAACGATTAAAGTATCCTTGGTGTCTCTAAGAACAGTGTAATTAAATGAAATGCAGAAAGCCATAATTAACATGGGAAAGAGTTTTTTTAACTCAAAAGCATGTACTGGCCAGAGTACCGAACGTACCTTACCAAAACTTGCAGTCGTGTCTTGTGACATATAGTTTACCTCAGTATCAGTTGTAAGTGTAAAAGCCGGTTGAGGGAGGTGTTAAGCTTCCAATGTGCTTCTACACATTTTGTTATTGAAAGAAAATAATAGAAAAATATCTTTGTATTTGAAACCATAGATCCTAATGGCAAAATAAAGCAAGAAAAAAAAATACGTTTTAAGAAGCTATTGAGAGGAGGTTTTTGATTGAAGAATTAATAAGACCTTCTTAAGGTGCTGTATATTAGAATGTTCTAGGTTTTTATTATCAGACTTTTTAAGAGTCCTTTTTTGGTAAATAGGATCGAGGAATTTCAAAACCATTGCTATCACTGCTTGGTAAAGAATGGTCCGTAAGTGGGTAAGTTTCTTCGATTGTATAATACGTGTGTTTTGGAGTTCGGTGGTGTGATAAAATGCATAATTCGTTTGCGATACTTTCTTTACTTTTAAAGTAGGTATTCGCTTCGATAAAATTTTTCAAATGCTCAGCTCTTAGTTGATGAAAATAACCGATGGTAAGATGATAGTTTTGGTGTTGTTTGTTTTGTTCTAAAGCTAGAGGTTTTAATTTTTTGTCGATCTCTTTTGATAATGTTTCTAGTTCCGGGGTGTTTATTACAGGAATTTGAAGTGAGCCGTTTTTGTGCTTATTCTGTCTGACAGTTAGCCCTTCAAGAGAGTAGGTAAATGGAGGAAAGTCTATGGGTTTAAGAAGTTCTTTTATATCGAGAAGGTCGTTTCCTTGAATGTTCCCCAAAAATTTGATGGTGATGTGCATACTTTGTGGTTCTAACCACTCGATGTTGGGAACTCCGAAACAGATTCGTTCGACTTCTTTTTGTAACTCTTCTGATAATGGGATGCCAATAATTAATCGTTCCATCTGTGCTCAATTTCCGGTTTAGTAGTAATCTGTTCGTAATTTCCTAATGTAAGAGCTTTTCGGTTATTGAAAAAGAAAATTTTTAACATGTGTCCGGGCTCGACCAAGTCTTCATTCACGATCGGTATACATTTGTGGAACGATATCCAATATTTCTAGGGGAAAGAGGGGGGCGGGGGTTTTAGTAGAAACAGCCGCTATAGATTCTAAGTTGGTGGTTTTATAATTAAAAAAAACCTTCGATATTGTAAAAAAAACAATGATCGAAGGTTTAATCTTTTGGAAATAGCAATGACTAGACTGTCACTGGAGCTGTTTGGTTAGCACCTGTTGCAACAGACTGGTTTTGGTTGGTTTGGGTTTCAACGTATGATTCCCAAAGATCTGGCTCAATACGTCCATGACGTATCGAAGAAATCAACTTTCGCTTAATTGTCCTTAGATCTTCACGAGGTGTAAGT
>JAJFMC010000074.1 GCA_021772365.1 Chlamydiota bacterium | reverse complement strand
TAAATCCGTAAGAAATGATTTCATAAGCAAGAATATAACGAATGACGTGAAATTGAAAAAGAAAATTTTTAACAGTTAGTGTACACCATGTGATTGTCAGGCACGGGCACGACCAATTATTCATTCACGATCGGTATATTTACGGAAAAATCGGCATTTTATGCATGATTAATAGTACAAATTAGCTCACCTGCTATGTTCCTAGGGGTTTGAACACGTCCTCTAAGTCTTCCATGGTTAACATATGGCCAGTACTCTTCTTCGATTCCAGTAATGAGTTGATTAGCTCTCTCTTCCTTTCCTGCATGGCGAGGATTTTTTGTTCGACGGTGCCAACGGTCACTAGTTTGTACACGAAGACTTTGTTTTTCTGACCGATTCTGTGTGCACGATCTGTTGCTTGACTTTCTACAGCGGGGTTCCACCATGGATCGAAATGTATGACGGTGTCAGCAGCTGTGAGGTTAAGGCCAACGCCTCCAGCTTTTAAGCTCAATAGCATTAAGGGAACTTTGTGGTTTTGAAAGTTTTCAACCGGAGTTCTACGGTCGGCAGTGCTGCCGGTTAATTCGGTATAATCTACCGATGCCTCATCGAGCCTTTCTTTGATGAGGTCAAGCATGCTAGTAAACTGCGAAAACAGCAATACCCTCCGGCCCTCTTCAATCATTTGCGGTAACATCTCCATCAGACATTCTAACTTTGCTGATGGAATATTTTCGATGTCCTGCTCGCTTTTAACTAGTCGTGGATCGCAGCACACCTGACGTAATCTCAATAAAGCTTCAAGAACGGCGATTTGACTGCGCTCAATTCCTTTTTTGTTGATCTCCTTCATCATCTTTTGGTGTGCTCTTATCCGAATCATTTCATAGAGATCCATCTGTTTGCTATCGAGCTCTATTTCGCGGATAATTTCAGTTTTTTCAGGCAGTTCTTTGGCCACAAGATCTTTTGTTCTTCGCATCATAAAAGGGGCGATGCGATTTGCTAGAACCTTTTGTTGGCTGACGTCTCCTTCTTTTTCTATAGGCTTACGAAATAACTGTGCGAACACCTTTTGCTTTCCAAGAAATCCGGGCATCAAGAAATTAAAGAGACTCCATAGTTCACCCAAGTGATTTTCCATCGGCGTTCCTGTTAGGCATAGGCGGTGAGAAGCATTAAGTTGTTGGATGGCCTGGTATGCTTGTGTCCGAGAGTTTTTTATCATCTGCGCTTCGTCAAGAATAAGGCAATGGAAGTGTTGATTGATGTAGTGTTTCTTGTCTCTGACGATCAATGGATATGTCGTTAAAATTATATCGTGATTTTTAAGTTCAGCAAAATCGCAATGCCTTTTTGGACCGTGTAGCACTAGAGCTTTAAGTTGAGGGGTGTGCTTTTCTACTTCGCTCTTCCAGTTAAACATCAATGATGTAGGCGCAATCACCAAGCAGGGGTCTTTTAACCTACCGGCATCTTTTTCTTTTTGAATATGGGCAAGTACCTGAATGGTCTTTCCCAGTCCCATGTCATCGGCAAGAATTCCATTTAGTCCGATCTCTCGAAGGAACTGCATCCAGTTGAGCCCTTCTTTCTGATACGGTCTGAGGGTTGATACCATATATTTAGAAGGAGTAACCTTGGGAATACTTTTAAATTCTTTGAGCTTCTTGCCAAATGCATAAATATCATCATTACCCAAAGTTCTGACTTCTGTCTTTTCACTAGCTAGCTTGAACTCTTCCAAATATTGAGCAGACCACTTGGACAAATGAAGGCGACCCTTGTCATCTAAGGATCCGGATTCAAAATCTAATGCAAACGCTTTCAGCATTAGTTCTAAACGAGCTTTCGGAATGACGAACGCTTTTCTTTTATCTAGAGAACGTACAATAAATTCTTTTGTAGAATCATCATCGATATCGGCTCCAACCATTTTGTATATACGTTCCAGTAACGGTAGGATGTTTAGTCTTTCACCATCGATCATCACACCCATTTCAACACCAAACCAGTCATTTTTGGTATCGCCCTCAAGGGCTGTGGTTTCCATGAACCAATCGAAATTTTCAATTATTTCGTAGTTGGGAAAATCAGGGCTATATTCGATGCGAAATCCTGCTTCTTCAAACTTCGGACAATGGCCTTCCAAGAACTCTTTTCCGACAGCTTCATACTCATCTAGCTTGGAGCGGTAGCGGTAAGTGAGGGTTTCAAAATCGCTGCAACCATATTTTTGCATTTGCAAGATTTTTGCAGCATCAATCTCGAAGGTGATATCACGTTTAATCCTAAATACTTCACCTTTTTCACTGATGTGGGTCGACCAATCCCTTATGGGGTCGTTAAGATCATCAGTGTTAAATTTACCGTAGTCAAAAGATAACATAGCTGTAATGAAATAATTAGCTATCCACGCGTAATCGTTTTTATAGATATCGACGTAAATTACGGGTTTGGGCTTGGTGACAATCTCATGGACTTTCACTTTTGGAGGTTTGATTTTCTTTAAACTTGGCATATTGGTGTCCACAAACTTAGAAAAAGTTTCAACCTCTTCTAGTGGGACTTCGGGAGCTGATAGGATAGTATCCACCAATTCAGCTGGTTCTTTAAAAGTAACAGGTCCTATATGAGCGGCATCTTTGTCGATGTAAAGAAAATATCCGTCATCTAGATCGAATAAATCTGACTCGGGTTTCGTTGTACAGTGAATCTCTTGACACGTTCCTAGATTGTTGAGCTCCCACTGAAACGCCCCCTTTCTTTTCTTCTGCCAGCTTAGTGGAGATGTGTGAGGGTCGTGAAAGTAACACCTTCCGGTTGCTGCCATGCGCATGAGAATATCCACACACTCTTTTCCACCGGTTAATTGACTTTCTTTGCCATCGATCTCACCAATCTTGGATACGGTAAATAGAATCAGCCAGTCCTCTTCGGAAAGGAATTTTCTTGCTGAGTGGTCTTTATTATATAACACGTCAAACCAATCAATAGTTGATGGATTCGCTTTACTAAACCCACCAGTTTTATTAAGTTTTATCAGTGTCGGTTTCATGTAGAGATTGTTCTTTTTCCAAGAGGCGTCTTTTCGATATAAGAGATAGACGAGTTTTTTATTTTGTTGTGATATTTGCTTAGGTGGGTGAGCTTCGTTGTCATGTTTTTGTTCAATAAGCTTATTGACATCATCCATCCACCTGAGGATTCCTTTGTCTAGGGTAATGTCGCTTTTCACTTCATCATCCGTCAGAAACAAAAACGCAGCATAAGCGGTTGCAACTACATGCGCACACTGTTCATTTTTACATCCGCAGGAACATCGAGCACTATACCCGTTAGGGGTTAGGTTTAGTGTGCAGTCTTGGATATCAGAATGGTTGCTCTTGCGCATGATCAGAGACGAAACATTCACTTGGCCTCGACGATCATTTACGGTAAGGTCCGTAAATTTATAGTCTATGTATTTTTCAGCATAGTCGATGTTCTCTTTTTCAAAATAGTCGAGCGCTTGTTCGACAATATCAGAGGCCGTTGTAGTTTTCATAGATGTTCTCGTGTATATGAGGGATTAATCTTATGAAAAAAGTCCCTTGATCTTATCTAAGAAACCCTTTCTGTTCGGCAGATTGGCCGGTTTTTCCATCGTCGCAAACTCTTCAAGAAGTTCTTTTTGCTTTTTGTTGAGATTTGCTGGTGTTTCGACAAAGATACGAACCAATAAATCACCGGTACCGGATCCATGGACGTTCGGGAATCCCTCGCTTTTAACGCGGAAAACTTTACCGTTCTGAGTGCCGGTAGGAATGGTGATGCGACATGTGTGATTTAGAAGCGAAGGAACCTCTTTTTTACAACCAAGGGCTGCTTCTGTGAAACTGATCGGTAAATCCAAAATAATGTCGTTACCTTCACGGTCGAATACTTCGTGATCTTTCACATCGATAAAGACATAGAGGTCGCCGGCAGGACCACCGCCGTAGCCAGAGTCACCATAACCCGACATACGCAGTCGCATGCCCGAGTCGACACCGGCAGGGATGGTCACTTTGACATGTTGTTTGTCTTTGACAGTCCCTTGTCCTTGACAGGTTTGACACGGTTTCGTGATCGTTTGACCTTCACCTTGACATTTTGGACAGGTCATTGACATGCTGAAAAAGCCGCGCTGTTCAAATACTTGCCCTTGACCACCACAGCGATCGCAACGCTCGATACCATCAAAGGAAGCAGCACCTTTACCGTTACAGTCGGTACAGGTG
>JAJFMC010000073.1 GCA_021772365.1 Chlamydiota bacterium | reverse complement strand
CGAGGCTTTCTATCGACTCATCCCCATCTTCTTTGACAACAACTTCGGGGAAACAGAGAGATTTTTCTGTGGCGGCATGGAGTTCTCTGGCGACACCATAGACGTTGGCACAATGGCCGAGGTTAGGAGTTAAAGAGATTTCAAAAACGGTGTCACTGTAGAATTCCGCTAGGTCGGCTCCGACCTGGTAGGAATCGTCGAAATCGATGATCCCATCGTGGTCATCGGAAATTTTTAGTTCGCTTTCGGAGCAGAGCATCCCTAAAGATTCGACACCCCGGATTTTTGATTTTTTGACTTTAAACGGTTTTTCACCTTCATCGGGGAGGATGGCACCGACTTTAGCGAAAGCAGTGACGAGTCCAGCTCTGCAATTAGGGGCGCCACACACAACTTGGAACGTTTCCTGTCCGTCGCTGACTTGTGCGACACAAAGTTTATCGGCATTCGGGTGTTTTTCTGTGACGAGGACTCTACCGACAACGACGTTTGAGAATCCAAAGTCGAGTTTTTCGATGGCGTCGACTTCTAGTCCTGCCATTGTGAGGATTTTGGCTATTTCAATGGGTGGAAGTTCTGTATCGATATAATTTTTTAGCCAGCTTAGAGGTACTTTCATGATGGGTGTCTATGTTTTTTGGTTGAATAATATTAATAGGCCAGCATACCGAAGACCCTAATTATTCTCAAACTCCTTGAAACCTTAGATAGGGTGCAAAGTGCTAAAAAAATTTTAATCCAACCAATTTATCTATTTCTCTCTGTGTGATCGGCACCACAGAGAATATAGTATTTTTTTGAGATCATACAATAGAATCATCTTAAATCTTTTACAGGACAGACAGGCATACGCATCAAGCCAACTTTTCTAAATGACTCTCTAGAAGTGTGTATATCAGATAGTTGCAACATATAACATCTCAACAAAGTTTATATTTACAATGACATAACACGTTATTTTTAAGGGCCGAAGGCCAGACCTGGGGTGACACAAACTTGAAAAAGTGATCTGTTTTCAGCCTTTATATTTCCTTCTAGTTTCGTGTCCAGATTAAAGTGTTATATACAATACATTGTGTCAATGAGTTGCAGCAGGAGGCGATTTCTTAGTCTGCGTGATTAAGCAATATTTTTTACAGGATTGGCAGGATAATATAGGATATCACTATCCTGATAATCCCTCGTATAATTGCTTGAAAAACATCCTGTTCATCCTGAAAAAATAATAAAACCATTGTCAAACACAAAACTTGTAAAGACCCTAATTGCTACTCCAAGATTCCTAGAGGAGAGGGTAGCAATCATGGTATGAAAGTCTTCAGTGTAAATATTTTTTTTAAATTAAAGCTACATATGATGTTAATCATCCCTTAATATTTACAAGATAGAATGGTCACTTAAAACGAATTAAAAAGTTAATAATAAACAAGAGAGATAAGGGATTATGATTAAATCAAATTTAGAAACATTACCACAAGGTACATTTGCCCTTCCGGGTATAGCAAACCCTGAAGTTGCGAAGAAAAAACAAACATCAGTTAATAGTAAAACCGAGCATGTTGTCGCTGACAAGCTACCTAAAAATCAGAAATCATCTTTCCAAAGCTTAAAAGAATTCAAATCTCTCAAAGAGCTCAACACGAAAGATAACAAAGACACTATCTATTTCCACAAGAAAAAAGGCTTTTTGATCGAGAAAAGAAGCAATGGATTCGTTGAGTTTTTAAAAACCATATTTCTAGTGAATGTTTTCAAATACAACCTATTTGGATATTCCAGTAACGACAAGAAAGTATACAGTGGCCTTAAAAAGCTAATTTCCGACTTACCAACCCTTCAAAAGAAAGCTGAGTCTAATAAAAACACGCAAAACCTTATGAAAACGATCGTTAAAACTAACTCTGTTCTTGACGTGATCCGCAGTCAATACGAGAAAAATGGTAAAGACATAGACGCAGGGGCGATAGAGAACCTACAAACAAAAATCGCTCGATTTGCTAATAAACACTCTTCTCCCCTTGTATCAAAGATACCAGGATTTGCCCCACCACCACCACCACCACCTATGCTCAAACAAACCGGTCAGCCTATGGGACAGCTAACTCTTGGGGAAATCAAACTATCTCCAGCAGCAATGCAAGGCGATAAAGAGGCTGCTAAGCCTAAGCTTCCACCTCTAGAAAGTTACGAAATCCCTAAAATAGAAGTAAAAGCTGCACTTGGAGATTTCCAGCTGGCACAAACCAGAAAACAGAAGCGTTCAGATCTTCTTCAAAACCTCAATGAATACTATCAAGAATTCGTTGAAGCACGTAATGAGTTGATCAGATTGGATCAGGACCTCGAAAAGATAGCCGCTAAATTACAGCCAAAACAGCAGCAGACACAAGCTTCTAGTGATATGCCACCACCGCCACCTTCTACCGACGTTGCACCACCACCACCTCCTCCTCCTCCACCATCGACTAAATCAGGAAAGAAACAAGGTGGACCACCAAAGCTAACAAGGAAGATGACATTTAGAGAATTACAATTAGAGAAGTTAAAAGGGTTTAAAGTCAGCCCTACTGTTAAGTTAAATGAAGAGATCATCAAGTTTGAAGAAAAACGCGACTTAGCGATTGACCAGATTAAGGAAACTCTTTTCCCTGGAATCAATGGTTTATCTTTCACTACTGATAAAGAGATTGAAGCTCTTGATCACTATGTGAAATCGTATCAAGCGCAAGCAAATCAAGAAGTTGATGAGCTCCAGGAAGTGGTTGAGAGAACTAACCCATTTAATAAAAGCAGCAGCCCACCTCGTGTAGATGGTAATGTTGTTATTGATCAACCAAAAGAGTCTGAAACTGTTGTTAAGTTAAGAAAAATGCTTGGTGATATTGCAAGGCATCAAAAGGCAATCGGTACCAACGAGCAGAAGATTAAAAACTACAGTTTAGACATGAGGCAAGCTAAGAAAGACCGAAGTGTGCTTTCAGACAAGATGGCTCTTAAGAGAATTGCATCTTCGTACACAACAGCTGATAAGCAAAAAGATGTTAAAGCCTTACAAGCGTTTAGAATAAAAGCTGCCGACAGGAAAAAAGACATCGCGACATCTAAGGAAAGTATTACATCCCTAAATGATAAAATTAACGGTCTTAAAAAAGTTTTAGCATACGAAATCCATATGGATATGAATAGCGAACTTGAGGCTGTAATCGCTAGGGTGAACGAACTCATCGATAAAGAAAGTTAAAAATAAGACGCAAGACTAAATCATTAGACCTATGACAAAGGCGGCAATTCAATTGCCGCCTTTTTTTGTGTAAATATTTTCCACCTCCAGTTATAATACTGTTCCAACTACACATAATAAATGACCTACAACAAGGAGTAAATCATGGCAATAGAACGAACCCTATCGATCATCAAACCCGACGCTGTTGGCAAAAACCACATCGGCGATATTATCGCACGTTTTGAAAAGAAAGGTTTGACAGTCGTGGCAGCAAAAATGCTACATCTTAGCGAAGAGAAAGCACAAGGTTTCTACGCTGTACACAAAGAACGTCCCTTTTTCAATGACCTTGTTAGCTTTATGATTACAGGTCCTGTGCTAGTGATGGCCCTCGAAGGTGAAGATGCCATCGCGAAAAACCGCGATATCATGGGAGCAACGAACCCTGCCGAAGCGGCGCCTGGTACAATCCGTGCCGATTTTGCTAAAACGATCGATGAAAATGCTGTACACGGTTCCGATGCACCGGAAAC